>CAZXVB010000055.1:0-11045 GCA_964643875.1 uncultured Anaerolineales bacterium
AGGTCTCCGACCGAAGCCCCCGGCTGCGGTCAGAGACCTTGCCGAACTGAGGGGTCGCCCGGCCGTTTCTCAGGAACTTGACATTGTCAAAGTAGTTACGAACGAACATATTATACCTGACGGGTCTCTCTATGGCAACCTGGACCCCAGGGCAATCGCATCTTGGGCTACTGTGCGTCTCGATGACGGGAGATACCTGCCCAATTTTCGAGTTTCAGTCTGTATGTCGCCGGGCCTCAATGATATTCGGTCGTTGCTCGATTTTGTTGAGAACGCGGCTCAATTGCGTGATGTGACTAATGTCCACAGTGATGTACAATGTAATGATGTTGTTCCGACGACCGTTCCTCGGCATGTTGAGTGCCGATACGTTGATATGCTCTCTACCGATGACATCGGAGATTTCGCTGATCAGACCGGTACGGTCATACGCGGTGATCCGGATAGTTACCGGTACAGTATTGGGGCGCGGCCCCCAGTTGACCGCAATCAGCCGTTCGGTTTGCTCCATACGGAGGATGTTGGGACAATCCCGTCGGTGAACGCTGACCCCATGCCCCCGGGTGACGTATCCAATGATCTCATCTCCCGGCAAAGGGTGACAACAGCGCGCCAGTCGCGTCAAAAGTCCACCGGTACCTTGAACCTGTATACTGTCGGTTGGAGTGGGGGAGGGTGTCGCCGGTACCGGAATACTGACTTCTTCTGCTCGGGAACGGGTTTCTGCAATTTTGCTGGCGATCTGTTGACTATGGATATCCCCAAACCCGATGGCTGCAAGAAAGTCGCTCAATTTCTCATAGCCAAACAGTTGGGCAACAGAATCGTGGGCAATGTTCAATCCCAGTCTCTTCAACTCGCGTTCCAGGATTTCCCGGCCTCGTACAATGTTCTGTTCCCGGTCTTGACGTCGGAACCATTGTCGAATCTTGGCCCGCGCCCGGCTGGTCTTGATATATCCCAGGTCCGGATTGAGCCAGTCCCGGCTGGGCCCTCCCCGGCGGGTGGTCAGGATCTCTACCTGGTCGCCGTTTTTGAGTTGGTAATCTAGCGCCACCATTTTCCCATTGACCCGGGCGCCCCGACAGCGATGGCCGATCTCCGTATGGATGTGATAGGCGAAGTCTATCGGTGTCGCACCAATCGGCAGATCGATCAACTTTCCTTTGGGCGTAAAGGTATACACCCGGTCACGGAAGATGTCGGTCTTCATCGCATCTATGAACTCGTTGGCGTCACTGGTTTCCTGTCGCCATTCAACCAGCGAGCGCAACCAGGCGATCTTATCCCCCCATTCCTTCTTGTAGCGGTCTCCTTCCTTGTAGCTCCAATGGGCCGCGACCCCATATTCTGCTGTGCGATGCATTTCCCAGGTGCGGATTTGCACTTCGAGCGTCTTGCCGTCTTCTCCAATGACGGCTGTGTGCAGGCTCTGGTACATGTTTTCCTTGGGCGTGGCGATGTAATCGTCGAACTCGCGGGGAATCGGTTTCCACAGGCCATGGACGATGCCCAGGACGCGGTAGCAATCGGGGATCGAGTTGGTGATGACACGGATACCCCGAATGTCGTAAATTTGCTGAAACGGCACGCCCTTGCGTTGCATTTTGCGGTAGATACTATAGATGTGCTTCGGGCGGCCGGTGATTTCGGCGGAGATATTTTCCTCTTCCAATTTTTTTCTGAGAATTTGGATGTGTCGTTCGATACTGGCTTGTCGTTCTGGTCGGCGCTCATGGATCAGGTTGGCGATCTCGTTGTACGTCTCTGGGGCCGTATAGCGCAAACTGAGATCCTCCAGCTCCCATTTCCATTGCCAGATACCTAGCCGATTAGCCAGAGGGGCAAAGATCTCCAGCGTTTCATTGGCAAACGACTTGCGGCGCTCCGGGGACAGTCCCTCTATCGTTCGCATATTGTGAAGCCGGTCCGCTAACTTGATGATGATGACGCGAATATCTTCCGCCATTGCCAGGAACATCTTTCGCAGACTCTCAGATTCCTGTTCCCCCCGCGGACGTTCGTTCCTGGCCATTACGCGGTCTCGGTGTTCCTTGGAGATTTGATCTTCGATATGTTCCAGTTTTGTGACTCCATCTACCAAATTGGCAACTTGTTCACCGAAGAGATGGGCGATCTGTTCCAAGGTAATGTCGGTATCCTCCACTACGTCGTGCAGCAAACCGGCCGCGATGGTGTCTGTATCCATACCCAGGTCAGCCAGAAGGAAAGCGACCGCTAATGGGTGCTGAATGTAGGGATCTCCGGTTTTGCGGCGTTGCTCCCCGTGGCCCTTGGCTGCCAGTTCATAGGCATGTCGAATCCGCGCCAGAACGGCGTCACTCCGTCGTTCCGGAGGGATTTGTTCGAACACATCTGAGATATCCAAAGCTTCTCGCGCTGTCATAGGAACGTCTCCCGTGAGAGGGCGGCTGGATGCCCTTTGTGATGAGTATAATCCGGCTATCAAATTTGTCAATAGGTGATGGTCGGTGTATCATATTTAAGAGCCTACCCGAAAAGTAGGACGGCATCCCTATGCGCGGCTACGGAAGGAAATTCGAGGTGTGTATGCGTGTTATTGCCGGAAAGGCTAAGGGACATCGGTTGAAATCTGTCCCCGGTAGTGGAACCCGCCCGATTACAGATCGGGCCAAGTCGGCCCTGTTCAGCATCCTGGGGAACGACGTGATCGGCTGTCGGTTTTTGGATTTGTTTGCCGGTACCGGGCAAGTGGGTATTGAGGCGCTCAGCCGTGGGGCCAGGGAGGCGGTCTTCGTGGAGATGGCCCGTCCAGCCGTGCGCACAATCTATGCCAATTTGGCCCATACGCGCCTGGATGCCGGCGCTCGAGTTGTACGGGCCGATGTGTTCGATTTTCTCTCTAGGACCATTCCGGCGGAGGGGTTCGACTACGTGTACGTCGCTCCGCCTCAATATCAGAGGCTATGGGCTAGAACGATGCGGGAGCTTGACGAGCGACCGGCGTGGCTTCGGGATGATGGTTGGGTCATTGTCCAGATTCACCCGCAGGAGTACGAAGAGTTGTTCCTGACCCACTGGGAGTTGTTCGATCAACGGAAGTACGGCAGCGTGATGTTGTGTTTCTATGTCAGACGCGAGGTAGATGGATGAAGTGAGGTGCTACCTCGGTGGTGAGGTCTTGCCCATTTTGTTGCAAGTTCCACAGACGGTCGAGGACAGCCTTCAGACGGCTTGCCAATCGGTCTGGTGTATCGGTCGTGACGTCGTCGTCGTTCGGAAACACGACGTAGGGTACGTGCTCTCCACGCACGTGGAGGTAGTGTGGATCTCCCTCACTGAATGAGTCCCAATCGTCATGTCGGTAAAGGCGGGTAAGCTTTTCGTCAGGCAAGCTGTGTTCCAGGATGCTATCTGGCCGATCGGGGTTGAAACGACGTCGGTTCTTGCGCAGCGACTCCTCGAATGGGACGTGGACGTAGACTACCCCTGCCCGATGGAGGATATCATTCGAGAGGTGACTGAACGCTTCTTGATAGCCTCCGTGCTCGCTTCCCCGGGAGAATTCGATCAAGCAAGTCGTGTTGGCGTGATAGAACGGATTGTCCCGCAAGCGTTTGGAGTACTCCAGACTGATGCGCTCGATCAGGACGTGCCACAGGTAGGGAAATCGGAAATAGCCGTCCTCGTCGGTGTGCAAACGTGGTTGTCCCAATCGTTTCTCCAGGATATGGTCCTCCTCGAACCAGGCCCATAGCATTGGAAAGTCATCCAACACATCCAGGTTGGCCACATGGTATCTCTGTCGCCGAATGGGATAGGGAATGTTGAGTAAGAAGTTGATGATCTCGCTCTTTCCCGAAGCGGGCCGGCCGATCAAAATCAAAATGTCAAAGGTGTGTTGCCCTGTTGGCCGTTCCATTGTGTTTCTCCGTGATTTGGATTAAGTAACGACGATACGTGTTCCCGGTGTCTCGTCGCTGGATTTTCGTTCATATTCCGTGTACTCTATGACAGGCTCCACCCACCGGAAGATCCATTGGGCGGCCTGGTTTGACACATTGACGCACCCATGGCTATGGGGACGGCAGAAGTCGTTGTGCCAGTATGTGCCGTGGATGGCGACGGCAGAGTGGGTAAAATAGACCGGGAAAGCTATTCCCGGCAGGTCGTAATATCCATCTCCACTTCCTCCGATCATCCGGCGCGTATGTCGTTTGTACAATACCCGATGCTCTCCGCGCGGGGTCGGTGTGCCGGCTGCCCCCGATGAAATGCCGGTGCTGAATACAGTAGTCTCTCCCTCGATGCAACTCAGAGATTGCGTCTCCAAGTTGATCTCGATCCATTTGTCGCTGCGGCCAGGTGAGATGGGAGCCAGTTCTTCTGGTGGAATCCTCCGCATCGCCTCCGTCGGCACGTAGGGGCCGGGCGCAAATGTGATCCCGTCTTGAAGTTGGTACCACCAGTGCCCATCTTCGTCGGTGACAGCGTCCACTACGCGGTAGACCGTGCCGTAATACAATTTGTACCCTCGGCCACGATGAGGTTGCCAATGAGCCTCGACGATGGGGATACAGACCTGTGCCCAGAAACCCGGCTCCAGGACCGGGGCGATGATCTCCGTGTTGGGGGTGCGCTCCGCTGGTTGAACATACCCGCTGTGGATGAATCCTCCCTTGGTTTGATACCAGACGGGGTTGCCGGGCCAGGGAGCTTCTCCGATCGTAGCGGCATATAGTGGGATGATCTCGTCACGGCCTTTCCAGGTGACCAGATCGGCTTGGGGAGAAGGTTCCGTCCGCACAGCCTGCCGCCACCAGGTCGCAATTCGTCCCCAGGGTGCGGGCGGTGGCGTTTGCATACGGGGAGTTTTCTGCGCGCCGTTGGATAGGATGTAATCTGGCCAGGGTAAATGAGAGTCGGAACGAGAGCCTGTCGGCAAGGGCAGGGATAGGTAGGCAAACATACTCACTGCGCACTTGATGAACTCACGACGATCCATCTTTGGACACCTCTTGTGTATGATCGGCTGATTGAGATTGACTCTGTTTGGGTATCAGTTTATCACATTTTGCTCTCTCGAAAATGTCATTGATGTTACGATTTAGTTACGGTTTCTGTACAGAGCAATGGACCGGTTGTAACAGAAGCCCATCCGGCAAGTCATTGGATGGCCATTGTTCGCCGGTCGCCAGGTCCCAGATACCCAAACGGAGTGTATACGCGCCGGGTGGAACCGGGGCGAAATCACGTACATCGTGTACAATTTCACCTGGCCGGAGCAGCCAGAAGGGCAGCATCTGGCGCAGTGGATACCCGTCGGCCTGGGCGATCACAGTTCCCTCGGTGTCCAACAGGTGAACGAATACCGTCGCATCAGTCTCGATTGGTGACTCAACCCGCCAGTCGGTGACCAGGCGGATACCCCCCTGCGGATCGCAGGTTGATGTGATGTTCAGCAGAGCGATCCGTTCGCCGAACCGAGCTTGAGATATCGTCGAGTGGGGGCCGACTGGGGGCATGCTTCCCGCTTCTACCAGGTGGATACGCTCCGGTTCGTAACGAGTCAGATAGATGGTGGCTCCCTGCCGGACGGCGGCTGCCAGATCTTCCCAACCGACTTCCGGACCGTGTAGCGAGTAGGTGTAGTTGGGTGGGGCGTCCGTGGCGACGATGCCGAAGGATACCGCCCGCACTTGAACCCACCGACCGGTGTGCACGTAAACCAGGCCTTCGGCGGTGACGCGCATCGGCAGGGGAGTGATCCCCTCGAAACCCAGAGGGTAGAGACGCTGTCGGGGCGTGATCCGCATAGGCAGGTTGACCAGGAGAATTGGGCCGTTGGTCTCCTCGGCGATGTGCGCGGCATCCCATATACTTTCGCCGGTCAAGGCGTACCAGTGGATGCCCTGTCGGACGAACCGGCCGGCCGGCAGCAGGAGCAGCAGCATCATCCCCCCGCACAGGCCCCATAGACCAAGCACTGATCGGTAGCCGATCAAGCGAAGCCGATCTATCCCTCTACTTACCCAATCCATGATCGCTAAGCCCCATATCAATGCTTCCCCGCCAGCAGTCATATACAGGTAGCGGGGGGCCAACATAAACCATTCTGCCTTCATAGATACGAGTGGCGGTATGGCGAACAGCAGACTCCAGACAATGCCCAGCGCCAGCGGGGCGCGGTGGGCGCGGCGCAGGCCTGTCGCCAACAGCCCGCCCGTGGGGAGTGCCACTAACCACAGGCTTGCTTCCGGGGAATAACCCAAGCGTTCCGCGAACCATTGGGCCAGCGGCGCCGTGGGGTAGACTGCTCCTTGCAATAGATAGCTAAGATTGTGACGCATGTCAGCGGCGGTCAGTCCAAACCCCGTCACGCCCGACCTACGCATACGTTGCCATATGAAAAAAGTGACCGGCAAAGTGGCTATGAATAACAGGCTCCACCACCATCCCCGGCGTGGCCAACGGTGGAAAAGCTGCCCAATGGCTTCGGCCAGCGCCAGGAGGAATGGCACGAGCAGGCCGACTTCGTATGTCATGGAGGCCATTTCGACCAGGATGAGCGCACAGATGAACCACAAGGGGGTATTTTCCCGCCGGCCTCGGTCGTATGCCAGGAGGGCACCGGCGGCCATCGCGCTGACCAGTGGGTTGTAGATGGCGCCTGGCCAGGCGACGGCTTGACGTGCGAAGGGAAACGTGGCAAACCAGGCTGTGGATAGAACGGAAACCGCCAGGCGATGGGGAGAATCCTCCCATGCGCACCATGCTGCTGCTAATATTCCTATCATCCAGGCGGCCACGATTTGGGCAATGCAGTTGAGCGCGTGCAGTCCGAGTGGGTGTAATCCGCCGGTTATGCCCCCCCATACCCGCCAAAGGGTGTACCACAGGGGGCGGTAGTAACCGTAGGGGCTGGGGGAAGTCCACAGGGCACGCCAGGAGATGTGTTCCAGCCACGGAATTTGAACCAGATCATCGGAAAACAGGGGTAACGTCAGGGTATCGCTGTAAAGCATCCCTGTCAGGATGATCGCGACCCCCAGTGAGATCACAGGGGGAGAAAAAATGTGTTTCTTTACCTTGCAGGTCATTTGGCAGGTCATTTGATGGTCAAGTGTATCACAAGAAATGGAGAGCGCAAGGTGGCCCGGTCAGAGGAGGTTAGGACGCGGTCACCATGACGAGTACGTCCTCTCGCTTGAGGTTAATACTGAGGGGCGTTTCGTCATCGTCGAGGAGGGTATCCCGCAATTGGAAACGGTATCTACCCGGTGGAAGGTCCAGCAATTCCTGAAGTTGGGCTAAAATTCTCCCCACAGGATAGTAGGACTGGACCTCGAACATTGCCCGGTTGATGCCGTCCGGCAGGACGACGGTGAGGACGGTGGGATGTTCCCAGTTGCTCATGTAGGTCGGCGGAGGGACATCGGGTAACTCGATGCGCAAGATAGGAGGCAACAGACCGGTATCCTTGTAGGTAGGGCGGGGCTGATCGGTCGGGAGTTGCTCTTCTGCCCATACGAGGAATCGAGCGCCGGGGATGCGGATGGTATCACGTGGACGCAGACCGACCCGCTCGTGGGGTGTAAGGCGAACGCCGTTCAAGAATGTGCCATTTTTGCTGCCCAGGTCCTCGACGTGGCAGCGGGATCGAGTTTGCAGAGCGCGTACTGGCATTACCCGGAAATGATAACTCGAAACGCTGGGATGTTCCACGACGACGTCGCAGTCGTGACTGCGCCCAACGACCAATCCCTTCCCCGTGATAGAGTGCCGGGCGACACGTCGTTCTCCTTCGTATTGCAAGAGCTGGAACTGTTCCGCCGATTCCACCTTTGTTTCCTTTCCGGATTTCCTGGTGTGCGCAATCCAGTCCCGGAGCTGAGCCCAGAAGGACAGAGTCAGGAAAGATGTGGTATCCCGGAGCGGCATCGTGACGGATACCCGTCCCAGGAAGTCGCTTAGTACCAGTGTGAGCGGTTCCAACAGATCGTTGGGCTGCGTGTACTCCAGATAAGGGAACCCCAACAAATCGGTCGGTACGGCGGTTTCTCCGGCCTGGGCAAGCAGAATCCATGGGATTTGACTGCCGATGGCTATGCCCAACGCCAGGAAGCTATGTTCGTTGGATAGGTGGCCCAGGTGCCCCAAAGCGAACTGGGATGCCAGCACCTTTTGTCGGGTATCACATAGAATGTTGCTTCCAATCTGGTCGGAGAGGTAGACGGGATAGAGGTGGTATCCTGCCAGGTGTGGTGCTAGAACTTGCGTCAGGCCGCGCCACAACAATCTGGACTCGTTCAAGATCAGGTAGGCGTTTTCGTCAGGTGGGGTGGCGATGGCGGGACATATCTGGCGGCAAACATAGCAGTAGTCTGTCATCAAGGAATCCGGCGACGAAGCCTGTTCCCGTATATTGATCAGGTCTACCAGGTGATGTGTCAGGTGCGTTTCGAAGTCGGAAAGGGTATGGTAGCGCACAATAGTATGCGCCCGCAACACGAACGGCAAGATTACATCGGCGCGAGATAGGATAAGTATCGGGCGGTTGAAGGCCAGGGCAATACCTAACTCAATGTATGTGTTGGGTTCATGTTCTGAAAGATCGAACATGGTCAGATTGGCACAGAAAATCGCTTGGCACAGACGGAGGAGCAAGTTGTCCGGATCGTCGCGATTGACCCACAAGGGGTGATATCCTTGTTGGGTAGCGATGCGCTCGATTGAGTCCGCATATTGAGACGACGATTGGTATCCGAGGAAGTAACCTCCCCGGGAGACAGAGGTTGGCGCGGGGGACTGTAATTGCAAAAGGGCTTGTCGAATGGCTTGGTTGTGTGGCGCCAGGTGGACCGCTCTCTCCAGGCAGTCACGGCGTTGTTTCTTGCTTTCGACTACGTCCGCCAGCCAGAGCCAGGCTACCAGGGATTGTGGGTCCATGCGAATGACTTGCATCAGGGCTTGTCTGGCCTGTTCCTTATGACCGGCTCGTGCCATTGCGATACCTTGTTGGAGTAGCTGTTGGGCGTTAAGTGATTTCTTTTCCCCCATATGGCATCTATCCCGAAAATAGGGCCGTCCACGAATTGCACACGGTTACTACCTTATGTCATAGGCGTATTGGGGGATGGTTAATCATTGGTTGACACTTTGCGTTACGCGCCAGATGTCACCGATTGAAATCGGTCTCTTTAGGCGCTTCGCGCCGGGCGTCGGCCTGCGCCGACGCGCTGCTCGGCGCTGACGTGCTGGTCGGCGCAGGCCGACCATTGGCCGCAGGCCCTCCAGGCTGACTTTTAGTCAGCGTAGGCGGCGCAAATTGTAAACCAATTTCGAGGAGAAAATGAACCATCCCCGTATTCGGCTGTGGTATGGGACGTGTGACGCACCTCGGAGGTGCGTCGCACGGGGCGGGCTGCCGTCGTTCCGCCGGCATGCCGGCGAGACGCCGGTGTGCTTTCCGTGTGGTATTTTCTGGTGGCAACCCAAGGGTCATAAGCACTACTCAGCATTCTCTTCCGCAGGCTGAAGGACGAAGCGGGCCACGCTTTCTATATGATACGTTTGTGGGAACATGTCCACCGGTTGGACTTCCGCCAGGTAATACCCCATTCTGGATAGACGCCGGGCATCGCGGGCCAGGGTGGCCGGGTCGCACGAAACGTACACGATCCTGCGTGGAGCGGCTTTCCCCAATGCATCGAGGGCGTACCGATCTATGCCGCTGCGGGGAGGATCCAACACGGCTGCGTCCAGTGGCACATCCAGGTCGGGTAGCACAGCTTCCACCGGCCCTTCGATGACGTCCACATTGTCGTAGTCGGCTGTATTTTCCAGTAGATCGTCCACGGCGGCCGGGGCCTGCTCAACGGCGATCACCAGGCCGGCATGGGGAGCCAGATGAGCGGTGAACAGCCCAACCCCACAGTACGCATCCAACACGGTCTCCCCATTGTGCAGGTCGAGATATTCGAGTACCAGGGCGACCAACCGAGTGGCCTGGGGGGTGTTGATCTGGAAGAATGAAGGCGCTGAGACGCGGTACGTCCGACCGGCAACGGTTTCGGTGAAGTAGTTGCTGCCGATCAGGTTGGCAAACGCCCCATCGGAGAGAAGTAGGACGCAAGAGGCCGGTAGGTTCAAGAGAATCGCGGGGGGCAGGTCATCTCTCATCTCGAAGATCAACATCCGCTCCCCGGTTTCTGTGCCGGCGCGTAAGGAGAGACGGATCAGACCGGTCAGATCCAGGTCGAGAGCCGCGTACAATTCTGCCAGCAGTGGGTGGAGTACCGGGCACTCGTCTATCGGCACGACACCATGGCCGTCTGCCGCCTGGAAGCCCAATCCCTGCGAAGCGGCCGGGTGGAATTGAGCATGGTTACGGTAGGCCCAACCGGTGGGGTCGGGCCAGGTCGCATGGACAAGCGGATCGGCTAGTTGGCCGATGCGGGTCAGTTGATCAAGCACGATCTCGCGTTTGAAGCGCAGCTGTGCCACGTAGTCGGCATGTTGCCAGTGACAGCCACCACATCCAGATGGCCCGAAATGGGGGCAGTGTGGTGAGACGCGATCTGTAGAAGGTGTGAGCACCTCGATCGGTTGGGCAAAGGCGTAACGGCCTTTGTCCTCGACGATCTCGACGCGGACGGTTTCCCCTGGCAGGGCGTATGGTACGAAGATCGCCCGCCCGTCCTCGTCACGTCCCAGTGCAGCTCCACCGTGGGTGATTGTCGTCAACGAGAGTGTGAAATGCGATTCGGCTTGTGGTGTGTGTAAATGCGTCATATTCCCACCCGTCTTTATGATACACCAACAAGCGATTTTTTACCACCTCACTACTCGACATTTTGACTATCCAGCATCTGGATCTGCGGGAGGGTCGCCGATCAAGTCGGGTAGTGAATTTGAGCACCCGGTGATGTATTCGAGTTTAGACAACGGTCAAGAAACCGAGGCTTTCGCTATGGAACCGCCTTTTCTGCTGCATGTCACTAAATGTATCGGGTGCGTTTCATTTCAGTTGGAAAGTGGGCAACCCTCCCGCAGGTTGCCAT
>CAZXVB010000056.1:0-11012 GCA_964643875.1 uncultured Anaerolineales bacterium
GGGGGGCAGGGGTACGAGGGGGAGGTGGCTATCGTCGGGCCGCGTTTCGATATCGAAGGCGATGTCGTGCGGGGCAATGGGGTGGTTACGTATGCCCTGAAAGCGACAAACAGCGGCAACCGGAGCGGCGATCTGGTAGCGCGGTTGACCTGGCCGGCGGGCGCGGTGCCGGTGGAGGTGCTGAGCGGCGCTGCCTGGATCGAGCCGGACGGGACGTTGGTCTGGCAGACGACCGGGGTCGCGGTGGGCGAGTCCCGTTACGCCGGGGTCGTCGTGGCAGTGGGAGGCGGTTTCCACCGGCCGGCGGTGGAGATAGAGCCGCCCTGGGCGCTGGGGGCGAGTGATCTGCCTTCCACCCAGGGGCAACGCTGGCCGGTCTACCTGCCGCTGGTGATGCGCGAATACGGGGGATGATAGGAGAAGAATAATGTCGAAAGGTCTTGGTTTGGTGGCCGGCGTCGGTCTGATAGGTCTGTTCAGTCTGCAACTGGCAGCAGTCGGAAGCGGGGCTTCTCCGCCGGCGCCGGGCGATATAGAGGTCGCCATCTCGTGGGATGTGACGCCGGGGAACGGGATGATGGTGACCGGCATCGCCGATCAGCCGTTGATCGAGTGGTCGGCGTTGGTAGTGGAGGTGGACGAGACGACCACGTACACCCTATGTGTGCGCACTGTGTACGGTGAGGGTTTGCTGAATGTGCAGGACGTTGGGCCTCATCGCTACGCTCTGCAAGGCTCTGCCCCCCTGTGGCTCTCTTATGAACAGGAGGGCGCGGGTTCCACGCCCGACGTGCGGCTCTACGGGCGGGAGCGGAGGATGGTCCCCCTCTCCGTTGCCGACGGCGATGGTTTGGCGCGTTACGAGACCGGCCAGGCCGTCGTTCCGGCCGGGGCGGTCTATCGGACGGAGATGGTGAACCTGCGGCCCGGTTCCGGCGTGAAGGCGTCGCGGGTGTGCGCCGTATGGGGCGGCAATGGGCATCTGCGCGTCGTTTTCCGCGACGCCGCCTCCGGGGTTGAACTGGGGTATGCGGACCTGACACCGGAGCGGCCCTGCTCGCCGGTGTGGGGGCGCGTCAATCGTCCGTTCACCATTGAGGTCGTCGCCAACGGCACGGTGCAACTGTATGACCTGCGAGTGTACTGAAGTATGAAGAGGATAACCGTACTCATCACGCTGGCGACGCTGACCGTTGCCGTGACCGTTGCCGCAACGGTGAACAGCCCGATGCCGGTCTCCCATGCCCAGGCCGGCGGGCTTCTGATCTACAGCGCCCGGGGCTTCCCTGCCGCAGCGCTGGGTTCCGATGGGGTGCGCAGGGTGGTCTGGAGTTCCATCGCCGGGTTGATGCGGCGTAGCGTGACCGGCGATGGGACACTGGGGGCCATCGAGGGTCTAAATAGCGGGGCAGTGGACGCGCCGGTCGCCGCGGCCGGGGATGCCATCTTCTGGCTGGACCCCGAAGGAGGCGGGTGGCGGGTGCGCGGACTGGACCCGGCGCGAGGCGTCGTTTACGAGGGGGTGACCGTCTACAACGGCAGCCGCGCATACCTGGACGTGGTGGCCCTTCCGACTTATCAGGAGTACGTGGTCGTTGTTGGCTCGGAAACGACGTCGCCCCCCAGGGGGGAGATTTACTCCTTCGCCGACGGGTACGGTTCCTACCGCAATCCCATCGCTACCTTCGATGTCTCGCCCTATTCCTGGCTCTCGACTGCCGGCGTGGCGGTAGCCAGCGACGGGACCAATCTCTTCGTCCTCTACGCCGTCACCGCCAACGGACAGGAGTTCGATGTCTACGGGCGGTTGTTCAACGGCTACGGCGGCCCGCTGGCCGACGAGTTCGTCGTCTCCGCGACCGATTTCGACGAGACCGACCCGGCGGTCGTGGACGATGGGGCGGGTTACCTGGCGGTCTATGCCTACCAGGCCGGTCAGGCCACCGACCCGTGCAACTCCGTTTCTCTGCCGCCGGCGGTGGACTCGGACTCCGACGGGATGCCGGATAGATGGGAATCCGACTATGGCCTGTTGGTTCATTATTACGACGCTCATCTGGACCGGGACGGGGACGGATTGGCGAACGGGGCCGAGTTCGCGGCCGGTAGCGACCCCACACGGGTGGACACTGACGGGGACGGAGTGTGGGATGCCGGCGATCCGGCTCCGGTCATCGTGGACGCGGACAACGACGGGTTGACCGATGGGCAGGAGATGAACGGCTACGGCACCGACCCGCAGGACACCGACAGTGATGACGATGGGTGGAGTGATCTGGAAGAGGTGGGCCGGGGATACGATCCTCTGAGTGACACCAGCCCTCCGCCGGGTACGCCGAAGCCGGACGACGACGCTGACGGTGATGGTATGGACGATGGGTGGGAGGCTGTGTTCGGCCTGGATCCGACCGATGCGGGGGACGGCGGCGGCGACGTGGACGGGGATGGACTGACCAACCTGGAGGAATTTCAGGCCGCCAGTCTGCCCGGCGATGGAGACTCGGACGATGATGGTGTGTCGGATTACGACGAGGCTGTTTTCTATTGCTCTTCGCCGATGCGTTTCGACACCGACGCTGACGGTTACTCAGATGGGCAGGAGCTGGGTGCCAGTCTCTCCGAGTTGATGGCCGTCCACTACGGCTACGACGCGACCGAGCAATCACGGTCGCTGCTCCGCGACGCGCCGTACAGTCACGTGGAGTTTCCACGTCTCTCCTACGACCCGGTCACAGATGAGACGCTGCTGGTCTGGTTCGAGCGAGATGGGTACACACGTTGGGACGCACCGGACGGAGAAGTACTGTACATGACACTTTCCGGTGGCGCTCCCACCTCGTCGGCGCTGAGCGTGGGGCAGGGACGGAATGACACGGCGAGTGTGGTAGCCGCCCCGCACGCGCCGCTGGCGTATGACGGCCGTCACCTGGTGGTCGTCTCGCGGGACGAGGTCCGGGGCTGGCTCTACGACACCACGGCCCCCACCCCCGCGCCGACGCCGACCGAGACACCGACGCCGACGCCGACGACATCGCCAACGGCAACTCCAACACCGGAGACGCCGACACCGACGCCGGCGGTCATTGACGAGTGGGAGCCGGACGACGGATACCCGGTGGTGCCTGTCGGCGAGTCCCAGGTGCGCAACTTCAACCCGTCCGGCGATGTGGATCGGGGGCAGTTCGCCGTCAAGGCCGGTTACACTTACCAGGTCTACACCATCTCCGACGTAAGTCCCGATCCACGTCTCTACCTCTGGTTGAGTCAAACGGGTCGGGTATACGAGGACGATGACTCCGGCGGCGGCAACGACGCCTACGTCGAATTCGTCTCCCAGCAAGACGAGGTTGCCTTCTTCGAGATCTACAGCAACAACGGTCAGTATGGGCCTGACCTGTGGTATCAAGTATCATTGCTGGAGATCGAACCGGTGGAACCGACGCCGACGTCTGAGCCGGTCCGGGACGGGTACGAGGTGGACGACACGCCGTATCAGGCCGGAGAGATACAGGTAGGAGAGACCCAGGTGCGCACTATCGCCCCCTTCGACGATCTGGACTACGTGGAAGTCTATATGAAGTCGGGGCATCGTTACTTCGTGCTGGCGCAGCGGCAGTCCAGCCTGGTGGACCTGTTCCTGACCGACCACACCGAGGGGCTCCAGAACGATGACTGTCCGGGCTATGGCGTCCAGGCCGCCTGTCTCGATTTCATCGCCTCGCAGACGGGATGGCACTTACTCGAGGTGCGAGCCATCAGCGGGGAGGAGGGATACACGTTGAGCGTGGACGAAGTGCTGCCCACACCGACGCCGACACCCGCTCCAACCTGGACTCCCATACCCACTTCCTCTCCGACGAATACGCCGCTGCCCACCTCCACGCCGACCCCATCGCCTCCGACGGCCACGCCGTATACGCCGCCGCCGACCCACACTCCTATCCCCACGCCGGAACCTGTAGATGAGTATGAACCGGACAACGCAACCGACCAGGCAGTGCAGATGGTAGAAGGGGCCACCCAACGTCACACGTTCTACTACCCCGGCCTGGACGATGTGGACTGGGTCTGGTTGCTGTTGAAGCCGGGCGGCTGGCGCATCGCGGCGCGAACGACGACGGCGCAGTACGACCCACGTATCACGCTCTATCGTAGCGGTGAGGTGATCGCCGTCGGCGACGATGAGGAAGGGAAGGACGCTATCGTGGAAATCGAGGTCGGCAGCCAGGACACATACTATCTGCGGGTGGACAATCTGGGTGCCGATGGCGAAGGCGAGTACACGTTATCCCTGGAGCGGGTGATGGCTGCTCCCACGCCGACGCTATCGCCCGGCGAGGAGGATATTTACGAGGAGGACGAGGAGGATCCTCCCACCTACACGGGTGAACAACGACGCACTTTCAACCCGGAAGGGGATTTCGACCGTGCGCTTTACCTGGCCAAGGCCGGCGATCCGCTTTACATCGAGACGGTCAACCTGACGACCGGGACGGACACGGAATTGCTGGTTTACGACCGCAGCAGCGGGAAGCTTCTGGCACGGGACGACGACTCGGGACCCGGGCTGGGGAGCAGCGTGCGCGTCGTCGTAGACGCTGACATCTGGTTGGATATCCGCGTGCTCAGCCGGAATGGGTTCTATGGCCCGGATGTGGCCTATACGCTGCGGGTGTTGCGCGAGGAGGAGGCCACACCGACGCCGACGGCCACCGCGACGCCTCATTTCTACTCCACGCCGACGCCGTATACCCCTCCCACGCCCCGACCTTCGCCGCTCCCTCCGCCATCGGCGACGCCCCGGCCTTCACCGACGCCTTACAGGCCGCCTTTCCCGCGCACAGCGACGCCCCGGCCATCGCCGACGCCCTTGCCTACGCCGACACCGATCCTGACGCGGACAGCGATGCCTGCCAATCCCGGCTTTACGCCGCAGGCCACACCGACTCAGACGGTAACCACGACGGCCTATCTCCGGGTGCTGATCTACGTGGATGTGAACCGGGACCGTTTGCCGGGCGATGAGGAGGGAGCCGAAGACGTGCTGGTGCTGGCGACTACGGCCGACCGTCGCTGGCAGGGCCAGGCGTACACTACCAACGGAGAGGCTTTGATCCCACTCCCGCCACTCTCGCCGGGCGCCGAGGTGCAGGTGCGAGTACCGTACTTGCATCGCAGTGGTCGCTTCAAAGTTCCCCGGGACAGGGGGGATATCGAGGCGGAAATCCGGCTGGCATTACCGAAGTATCCGGTGTATCTACCGTAGAGTGCAGAGGAAAGAACGTATGGACAGAGCACGGCGCGAGTTGTTCGAGCAATATCTTCAGCATCAAGTGAGTAAGGCCGGCGCGTTCACGTTAGGGCAGAAGCTCGACCTGGTGCGACGGTTGCGGCAGCAGGCTCACGAAGGGATCATCCCTGTTGGTCCGTCCACGGCGGCCCGATTGACCCCGTCCGATCCTCGGGTTCAGGCCGTGCTGGCCGGTGAGACCGTCTCGGTCGGCAGCGGCCAGACGACCGCCACCGGGCGCGGAGGACTGGCGGAGATGAGTACCCTGGCCAAGGTGGGGATCATGGTGGGGGGGGCAATAGTTCTCATAGGTTTATTCTGGGGAATCACGTCGTTTGCCGGGCGGCGGGGGAAGGAAACAGTGACTCCCACCGTTACCGTCGTATCCCTGCCGCGAGTGCCCACGGCGACTCCCACTCCCACTGTTTCTGCGACCATGGCGGCCGTGACGGCGTCGCTTACCGTTACTTCACCAGTCGCGCTGCCCGTCACGCTGACGCCGACGCCCTACGCGCTGGCGCTGGGCCTGGACGAGGCAGCCGAGGGAGGCAATGCGCCGGCGTCGGTCGAACTGGCAGGTTTCACCTTTGTCCTGGGCGAAGGTGAGGTGCAGGATGGAGTGTGGCAGCCGACGGGCGCGGAGTGGCTGGCCGGGACGGAATTGCGACGTGTGGTGGCGGTGCCCTACAGTCCCGATCTGGCGAATGCGGTTTCGCGGTTACACGATGAGGATACGGTCGCTCTGCGACTGCGTAGCGGCGAGGTGGTCGAGTATCGCGTCACACAGGCAGCGCGGGTGAAGCGGCATCAGATAGAGGCGCTCACCGAGCGGGCACCGTCCATCGCCGTCCTCTTGTACGGTGAGCGGGCCGGTGAGCGGTGGGTCGTAGTGGGGGAAGCGGTGCAGCGGCCGGAGGACTTCGCCGTCTATACGCCTGTGCCGATGCCCGCCACACCAACGCCCACCCCTGTCCCATTGACCACCACGCAGATCATCACCGACGCACAGGTGGTGACGAACACGGCGGCGGGGCTGGCGCTCCACATCTCTCCCTGCAACCGAGTGATGCGGGTGGGGGAGCAGGAACCGCCGCGCAGCAGCCAGCAATTCATTGTCTGTCCGGTATCGCTGCGGGCAGTGCGCGATGGTGTAATGTATAGTGGTCAGTCGCTTGCTGTGACGGAGTATGACTGGATCACAGAAGCGGTAGACTGGTGGCCGCAGATCGTGAGCGTGTCCGACATGTTGGGGGACGGCGTGTTGAACGCCGGGAACGAAGCGACCGGACAGGTCGCCGGAGTCGTGATCAAACCGGCGGTAGGGCGACGCTCTGAGCCGGTTTTGGTCTGGGAGCAGGCCGGAATACGATATGTGATACAACTTGAACAATGATTTGACAGGAGGTAAGACAATGGACTTCGATTTTCAGGGTCTAGCGTTTGCACTGGCAGCCGTCAGCTTTGGGGGTATCGGAACGGTGATGGCCGGGTATTTTCTCTTCCCGGAAATCGCTGAGCGGTACAAGAAGCAGATCCCGACTGTGCTGATCGGCCTGGTGCTGGTTATGATCTCGGCAACCTTGATCGGCGCGTTTCAGTAAACAGACGGAGGAGGCATCATGACGGATCGCATAGAGAGTGTGGACGACTTGAGTTACGAGCTGCCTCTGGACGTGCTACATTACGAAACGCGCTACTTTCTCGGACTGACGATGAATGAGTTGCTCATCGTTTCCGTACCCGCCATTGGGTTGATGCTGCTCGCCGGTATCCCTGCCGGGGTTCTGACCGCGCTGACCGGCCTGCTCCTGGCGAAGCGTTTCGAGGCCCTCGGCGGGCGATCTCTACCGGTGTATCTGGTCGCTCGTCTTCGCCACATACGTCGGCGTGACACCGTCGTGATGCCCCTCATCCTGCCCTCAGGAGGAGGTGAAGTCGTCTTCACTACCTGGGAGGGAGAGGAAATCATGCGTATCGGGAGCGAGAACTAATGCCCATCGTGCAATTGGAATCGTTCGATATCACAACGGCGGCGCCATTTCGCCTGTTGACGACGGCAGGCTTTTGGTCATCTTTGCCTCGCTTGTCTTCATCATCGTCGGCACGGTTGTTGATGGTGGCCGATACATTGCAGCCGGATGACGTAGTAGGCGGCTTCAACTCTGCGGCAGTGCCAGACGATGAGCTACCGCCGGGGGTGCGGGCCTACCGGATGCAGTACGAGGACTTTCTGCGCCAGACGGTGCAGGAGGTGCGCTACATGCGGCTTTACCTGGTGATGGACACCAATCTGGGCGAGGAAGGTCTGGTCCGGTTGTTGGGTGCATACGGCATCGGAGCGCGGTTGTTGGACGGCCCGGTGCCCCGGCCTTTCGCAACGGGAAATGACGGCTGGGCAGCAGTAGAAACCGCCGATGGCACGCGATGGGCATTGCTGCGCTCGAAGCAAACCCAGATGGGGACGCTCTTTCCCCGCAGCCTGCATCGGTTGTTTGCTCTGGATTTCCCCGTCTGGGCGGTGTTGCACGTGCACACGTTCTCGCAGCGGGAAGCGGTGCGCACGCTACGGCACAAGGCGGTATCGGCTCGCTATGCTCCGCGCAAATCGGTCGAGGCAAGCCAGGAGGCCGCCGAGGTCGAGGATGCAGTAGGGCGTCTGCGCTACGAGATGGGGCATGCCAGTGCGGCCCTGCACACCGTCCGGTTCTACGTCCTGGTCGGCTCCGGCGACCAGGAGTCACTATCCAGCCGTATCGAGATCGTGCGCGGCTCGGTACCATTCGAGATGGAGGAGGTCAATCCTCCCGGAGCAACGGCCCGGCGTCTCTTCAGCGCCGAGCCGATTCTGGACTCCGACGGCACGCCGCTCACGACACCCGGTGTGGCGTTGCTGTCCGGTTCCGCCCTCTCGTTTCGCCGTCGCACGGAGAGCCGGGGCATCCTGCTGGGGATAGATCGCAATCAATCCCCGGTGATCTTCGATGTCTTCGACGACCGCAACCCGTCGTACAACATGGTCGTGTTGGGGCAGACCGGCGCGGGCAAGACGTTCGCCGTCCTGCTGATCATGATGCGCCATTTGCTGTTGGGGACGCGGCTGATCATTCTTGACCCTCAAGGCAACATTGACCTGAGTTTCCTGGGGCCGGAGATCTACCACAAGAGCATTCTGGGCACGGGCGAAGCAGCGGTCAATATCCTGGACATCGTTCACGACGAGATCGGCAACCAGGTGGAGAGTGTATGTAGCATGCTTGGCCTGCTCGGCGTCCTGGAGCAGGGCGATGGCCTGGGAAGAGCGGTGCTGGACGATGTGTTGATGGACATCTACGAACCGCTGTGGGGGCGAGTTGGTGGTACGGATGTACCCACGCTGGACGCAGTGCAACGGCGGCTGGAAGCAGCGGCTGACCAGGCGGCGTTGCGTTCTGTGCGGGAAAAGGCGGCGTTGCTGGCGTATCAAATGACCCCGTATGTGCGCGGCAGCCGCGCCGCCCTCTTTGGGCGGCCCACCACGGTGGACTTTAGCCTGCGCCACCCGGTCACCGTCTACGATGTCTCCCGCCTGCCCAAACAGGAGCAAGGAGGCAACCTGCGCTCCGCGCTCCTGTCCATCCTGGTGGCCGACGTGAATCAGGCCATCCGCTCGCGGCGGCAGGCGGGTGACCGCGCCCCCATCCTGTTCTTCGTGGACGAGATGGGTATCCTGATGCGAGACGGCGTGATCGCCTCTCACGTCAGCGCGGAGTACAAGACGGCGCGATCCCGGCTGGTTGGCATGATCGTCGCGGACCAGGACCTCCACTCGTTGCTTGGACCGCAGGACGAGCAGGGATTGCACCACGGCATTCCCATCCTGGCCAACGCGGCCAATACGTTGATCTTCATGCAGAAGGATAGCGAGAAAGGCCGTATCCGGGAATTCTTCCCCGGTCTGCCGGATACGTTGATCGAGTCCCTGCCGGGCCTACCCCAGGGAACCTGTATCGCTCAGTTTCCCAATGACCTGCTGGTGGTGAGCGTGGTTCCGTCGCATCTGGACCGTGTCGTACTCTCCTCGCGGTTGCAGGACCGTGAGTACGCCCGCGAGGTGGTGCGGCGGATGATAGAGGAGATTTTCGCGTGAGCAAGCAACAAACCCTCTCGACAGAAGCGTTCCAGGAGAGCTTGCAGGCGCTGGCCGACTGGCTCGCGTTCCTGGACGAGAAAGAACGGGAATTGAAAGCACAACTGGATCGAGCGCGAGCGGGGACAAAGGCGGAGGGCGGGGGCGGGGACAAAAAAGGTGGGGAGGGCTGGATGGACTGGCTGGACGAGGAGCCGCCACGACCGACGGCTTCTGCCGGCGGCGGCCCCGTTTCGGAACCTGCCCCTGCTTCTGCCGGAGCACCCTCTCCACCCCCGGCCCCGGAACCGGAACCGGCGACCGGGGGGGAAACGCACCAGGACGAGCCGGATGACGGCCTCGACATACCCGATTGGCTGACCGATTGAGATTGAGAGGTCGAGGTATGGTCGCTCGCAC
The DNA here is from genome assembly GCA_964643875.1 of uncultured Anaerolineales bacterium. Lineage (GTDB taxonomy): Bacteria > Chloroflexota > Anaerolineae > B4-G1 > B4-G1 > CAZXVB01. The sequence continues at coordinate 9,816 of CAZXVB010000056.1, forward strand.
ACGGCTTCTACAACGGTTACGCGGTCTGGCGGGACTCTGGTTCCTGCTGGCTCTGTACACCAACGGTCTACCTCTGCTATTCCATTACCTGGGCAAAAGGGACACCTGGCTGGACACCACCGCGACCGTCGGTAGGATAGTGCTCTTCGTCGGTCCGCCGCTGATAGGTGGACTGGCGTTTCTGATACTGCGGTGGGTGCGACAGAGACAGGACGATTTCCACCACCGTCTCCAGGACGAGGGGCGGACTGTGTTCCTCCTGCCCCGCCCCGACGCGCCGCCGGTGAAAGTGGACCGCGTGGGCCTCTGGTCACGCCTGGCCGACGTGATCCCCCGCGACGAACACATCACCTTCGAGCTGGCCGGAGGCTCGGAAGGGGTAGCCTTCTTCACCCGGTCCACGGAAGGGGTGGACCGTGCTATTCTGACTCAGGTGATGTCCGAATGGCCGGGGACTCAGGCCCGACCGGTGGAGAAGCCGGAGGATGATCCGCTATCTAACGACGGTGAAGATGGTGAACGCACCGGCTGGTGGGTGGAGGTGCAGCCGACAGGCACGGAGCGGCCCATCGTGGCCTCCGTCCCCGACCCGCTAATGGCGATCCTGACCGAAGTCGCCCGGCTGCCGGAAGGGGTGCGGGGCGGCTTGCAGGTGCAGGTTCGGGGCGATCCGTTCACCCGCCGACGGTTGGGGAAAAAGGCGGCCCGTCTTACGGCCCAACGGGCCGCGGGCAAGAGCCTGGAGCAGAAGCGAGGGGAAAAGGGGCTGGATGCGCGGGCGCAGCGACTTTTCCTGGAAGCCCGCCTGATCGTCTGGGCCTCGGCGGGTACGGAGGAGATGGCCCGCAGTGTGGCCCGCTCCCTGGCCCGCACGCTGGTGGCCCAGTTCGGGCCGTCCAACCCGCTGCGCAAGGCGGACGAGGGGGCGGGCGCACCCACGGCGCGGGAGTTTCCGCTGTTTGCGGGCAAACCCTGGGCCGACGACGAATTGACGGCGGTCGCTCACCTGGTGGGGAAGGATGGTCGGAACGTCGCGCCGCAACTGCGCGTCGCCCCGGCTCGATCCCTGCCGCCCTCGCCGGAGAGCCGCGTACCCCGCGACGCTCGCACCGTGCGAAAATAGTATGAGTGAGGAACAAGGTCATGGAAAACTGGATCATTCTGGGAGAATACACCGACGACTGGGGTAACAAAGTG
>CAZXVB010000057.1:0-4122 GCA_964643875.1 uncultured Anaerolineales bacterium
TCTTGAGGCAGCCCAAAGTGTAAACCAATTCCCAGGAGAAAATGAACCATCCCAGAACTTTGAATTTGAAAACGAGAGTAGGAGACAGATGAAAACATACCTCAAAATGGGACTCATCGTCGGGTTGATCGGTTTGGTGCTCAACGTCTGTGTAGCTGTTGTCTTTGGTCTGTGTGGTCCGCTAGTAGCGATCATCGTCGGCGCGGCGGCGGGCCTCCTTACCGTCCAGCAGGAGAAAACCACTCTGGCTGCAAAAAGCGATGGCGCACGAGAGGGAGCGCTGTCGGCTGGCATCGCCGGTGCGCTAGTTCTCATTGGCCAGGTTCTCGGCGCGATTGGCGCTCTAATCCTGATCCAGAACTCCAATGTTCCTGCTCTTTGGGGAAATGTACCCACTCCATCCGCTGAGGTAACCAATCAGGCTATGTATTATCTGGGGGGGATGGCTACCGGGGTGTGTTTCGGGCTTGTAGATGTCGTGCTATCCGTACTGACAGGCGCTTTGGCCGGATATTTGGGCACGCCGATTCAACCTGTATCACCCACCATTGAAACGGACGTGGACCTCGATCGGTTCTGAGTGACGAACTACCGTCCGTATAAGCCAAGTAGTTTCACATTATAGGCAGGGAGGTGTTCTGATGACTCACGATATGCCGGACAAACTGGAAGTGCTCCGCCAGTCCTTTCCAGATATGGCGGAGGAAGACCTGGAGACCCTGGCGAGTGTCGCCACGCTGCGCCCCTATCCAGCCGACACGATCCTGTGCCAAGAAGGCGCTGTCGAGGATACCTTCTATCTGATTGTCCGTGGGCAGGCAGAAGTTACCAAGGCCCTCGATGGCGATGTCCAGGTGGTGATCAATCGCCCTGGCCCGGGGCACTTCGTTGGGGAAATCGCTCTGGTGCACGACAGTCCTCGGACGGCCACAGTGCGCACTACCGAACCGACCACAGTGTTGGAGATCAAGCATCAGGATTTCGTCGAGATGCTGTACCAGAGTGCGCCGTTGGCCGTGCGAGTGATGATGACCATCACGCCCCGCTTGCGAGACATTGATCAGGCCACGATTGCCAATCTGCGCCAACAAAACGCTGAGTTGAAGGCGGCATACGAAGCACTGGAGCGACAACATCGTACCCCATAGGGCAAGAGGGGTCGTGGCTCAAAGTGGGATTCTCTATACCCATATCTCCTCTCTGGTTGGGCCGATATGGATCGCGGCCACGGAGACTGGCCTATGTGCTATCCAACTAGGAGAGGTGGACCCTGACCGGTTCTTCACCTGGCTACGGAAACATATCGGGCCGGATCCTGTTCGGAAATGGGGACAGCAAGCGGAGGCGGAAAGTGAGGACGCTCCTTCGATTTCTCTGGCATCGGCGACGATGCAATTACAGGAGTATTTTGCTGGCACCCGTCGAGATTTTGCGCTCCCGCTCGACACCAGGGGGACGCCATTTCAGAAAGCCGTTTGGGCCGCCGTGCGCCGTATTCCATACGGGACAACCGCGACATATGGACAAATTGCCCGCATGATAGGACATCCACGTGCTGCCCGGGCTGTGGGCCGGGCCAATGGAGCGAATCCCTTGCCTATCGTCATCCCTTGCCATCGCGTCGTGGGGACGAACGGATCACTGGTTGGGTATGGGGCCGGATTGCATATCAAGGCGACCCTGCTCCGGCTGGAAAAGGTGCTGTTAGTCTGAAAGTTAATTGCCGCTGTGGTGAATACTGTTGTTCGTCCAAAGTAAAAGCAAGGAGGAAAAATGTCAAGGAAAATCTGGACCGTGTTTGTGTTCATCGTAGTGATCATCAGTACGCAGGCTTGTGTCGGAGGCCCCACGCCACCGGCTGAATCCACGCCATTGGCGGTATCTACGCCGACGTTGGTGACAGAGGCCACCCCTCTTCCGGCGTCTACTGAACCGCCCACTCAGCCTCCGCAGCCCGCGACGCCGACAGAGCAGCCTCGGCCCACGTCCACTTTAGTGCCTCTAACTTCAACGGTGGAACTAACGGTGACTGAACAATCGGAGCCTACATCTCCTCCCGCCAGTAGCGGTCCGTTGGATTTTGCCGAGCCGACACGGTTGGATTATTGGCGGGTCCTGGACGAGCAGAACGGTGATTATGAAGCCACTATCATCTTGCACATCACTGGTGGTGCACCTCCTTACACTGTCTACCAGGATGAGACCCTGATGATAACAACCTGGGAATCCGATCCCCAGTTGATATTCGTGGCACGGGGATGTGGTGCTCTGGTGCATACGATCACCGTCGAGTCAGCCGATGGCCAGCAGGTCACCCACGACTATTGGATCCCCGCACCGTGGTGTTGATAGGGTGTCGGCTTTGGCCTCGTGGGCGCAGTCGAAGGCAGGCTACAGGACTTGAGTAAGGCGCCGTCTTTCAGCCCGTAATTGAACCATCCCCACATTAACCTCGCTCAATCACAATTTGACAATCCTCTGTGTCGTGATAAAATATGTAAACAAATTTAGATACGTTCCCTATGGGTGGTGCGGGTTGCCATAAGCCACAAAGCCGAGTCATCCCTGGCATGTAGACCTTATAGCGAGGTGGACATAAAAAACGATCAGACCCGGCGTCTGTTCTAAGTCAGGTATGATTGCTAAACCTGGTGTTGCTCGCATCCGTGTTGGCAGTGCCAGGTTTTTTGTTGCGTGGCTTATCCATTCAAGGGGAAGTATCGTAATGGGAGTAATTAGATTTTATGGAACTCGAAGTATTTTCAGACTCAAGCGTTCAGAACGATCAAGCCCCTGACGAATCTCTGTATGGGGCTGGCCCCGCTTCACTGGCGGCGGCAATCCTACCTCACCCGGCACAAAGTACGGAGGATGTCCAAAGCGAGCACAGCGAGCAGAGCGAACAGGGTGAGCAGGGCAAACAGGAGGCGCAAAATGAATTGAGCGCTTACCTGGCAAACGAGTACGACTATCAAGCCCCTGTTCGCGGGGACATTCGTACCGGTACCGTTGTCGAAGAGACCGATTATGGCCTTCTGGTGGACATTGGTTTCAAACGGGAAGGCATCGTGCCGGTGAATGACCTGGAACGGCTGGATGATGAAACGCGTGCTCAGATCCAGGTCGGCTCCGAAGTCTCGGTATTCGTACTACGACCGGAAAACCGGGAAGGACAACCGGTGCTTTCTATCCACCAGGCGCGGGTATATGAGGACTGGATCAAAGCCGAGGAATTGATGAAATCCGGGGAAGTGTACGAAGGTGTGGTCTCCGGTTGTAATCGGGGAGGGCTAATCGTCAAATTCGGCAAAATTCGAGGCTTTGTACCTGCTTCGCAGATCACCGGATTCCCGCGCCGTATGAAGGAGGATCAGAGACGAGAACGTCTGGAGTCAATGGTCGGGGAAACGATTGGCCTTAAAATCATCGAAGTTGACCGCCGCCGGCGCCGTTTAATCTTCTCCCAACGACGGGCGATGAACGCATGGCAAGATATGCAACGAGATCGGGTGATGGCGGAGTTGACGGAAGGGGAGATCCGCCATGGCAGGGTGACCAGCCTGACTGACTTCGGCGCATTCGTGGACCTGGGTGGGGCGGATGGCCTGATTCACGTTTCTGAAATGAGTTGGGGACGGGTGGAAAACCCCCGAGAGATCCTGAAAGTTGGGGACGAGATTGACGTGTATGTGCTCAAGGTGGATCAAAAGAAAAAACGAATCGGCTTGAGCCTCAAGAAACTCCAACCGGACCCATGGAGCGTGGTGGATGAACGTTACCAAAAGGGTCAACTGGTGGAAGGAAAAGTCACCCGTGTGCTGGACTTCGGCGCTTTTGTGGAGATAGAGGGTGGTCTGGAAGGGCTACTGCATGCTACTGAAATGATTGGCACTCCGGAACTCAAGCCCTCGGATTTGGTGGAAGCTGGCGAGTCGTTGCTGGTCAAGATCATTCACATTGATAGTAATCGGCGGCGTTTGGGGCTGAGCACTCGCCAGGTCAGCCGAGGGGAATGGGAGCGCTGGGTCACACAACAGCGGCAGGCTGAAGTCGAGGCTATGAGGGCTTCGGTAGAGCCGGTAGAAGCTGAAGAGGAAACCAAAGAGGAAGTTAAAGAGGAAG
>CAZXVB010000057.1:4222-10961 GCA_964643875.1 uncultured Anaerolineales bacterium
GCTGTCTCCGAGGGGGCCACCGAAACAGCATTGGAAAGCGTGGAGAGCGAAGACCTTACTTCCGATGAACCCTCCGCCGATGCAGGTGCAGAGGAGGCGAAGCCCGAACCTGTGCTGGTGATGGAAACTGAAACGGCAGCCGGAGAAGAGGTAGAAGAAACAACAACAGAGCTGGAAATCGAAACTGTAGAAATTCCGTGAGTGGTACGAAAGATTGTTCTGCCGTTGGGTTGATGTGAAGCGAGTCAAGGCAAGGCGATACTCAAGTGACAAGGGGTAGGCTATTATGGGAAAGGTAAAAGAAGGTAAGATTGATATGGAGGGGACGGTGATCGAGGCGTTGCCCAACACCCAGTTTAAGGTACGATTGGACAATGGCCACGAGATACTGGCTTACCTTTCCGGCAAGATGCGGAAGTACTATATTCGTATCCTGCTGGGAGATCGTGTGCGGGTTGAGTTATCTCCCTACGATTTGACGCGCGGTCGTATTGTGTATCGCTACAAAGCCTTTCACTCACCCGAACAATAGCTTACAGGTTCCGGCAGGCAATCAAACAGACCCAGTCATCTTTTTGCTGCTGCTTTATTAGCAGCAGCTTTTGTTTTTCCATCGCCATCACTACGGCTTCCGCTTGATCGGTGATGATGCCGGTAGCAATCACATAGCCGTCGGGAGCCAGTAGGCTCGTCAATCCTTCGTCTAGCAATTTGATGATCACTTTCGCCAGAATGTTGACCACAATGATGTCGTATTGTCCAGAGACGTTGGACAGAGATCCCGCTAGAATGGTGACAGAATCTTCTACCTGGTTGAGGCGCACGTTCTCGCGGGCCATGCGCACGGCTACGGGGTCGTTGTCCACGCCTACGACCAAACTTGCCCCTAGCCGGGCGGCACAGATGGCCAGAATGCCGGAACCGGTACCGATATCCAGCACCTGGTCGCCGGGGCGCACCCGTTGTTCCAGAGCTTCCAGGCACATCTGGGTGGTAGGGTGCAAGCCGGTCCCAAACGCCATACCTGGATCGAGGTGGATCACGACGTCATCGAGTCGGGGAATATAATCGCACCAAGAGGGACGGATCACTATGTGTTGGCCAATGTGTAACACATGGAAGTTCTGCTTCCAGGCTTCCGACCAATCGGCCTCGGTCAGTCGGCGGAATGTGGGCGGAGGTACGGGGTGGATTTGGTTCAAGTGCCCCATCGCCGCCTGGATGCTCCTTTTGGTAGAGCTAACTTGATCGTCGTAGGGCACATATGCCCGCACGGTGACCGGGCTGTGCTCCCAGTCGCCGGGAGAGGTGGTTTCAATGACTACTCCCCGCGGGGCATAACGGGACAGTACTTCCGATACGGCCTCCGCGATTTCAGGCACTACGGTGACACTGGCCTCTAACCACTCATTATCGCTCTCACTCATTCCCGGCCTCTGATGACTCGATTGAGGTCTTGCGACTTGCGGCCTTGCGATTTGCGCCCCTGGATGATTTGCACTCTTCGCCTGGAACGTTTATACCCCAAACAACTCACGCAGGTCATCCACGAAACTCCGTTTTTCCTGCCAGATCGTTTCCGGATCCAGCGTTTTGGCCAATTCCTGGAAAAGGCGTTTCTGCTCGCGGGTGAGTTTGGTTGGCGTGACGACACGCACCAACACCAATTGATCCCCCCGTCCGTTTTGGCGTAAGTGTGGGACGCCTCGACCGCGCATGCGGAGCACAGTACCACTCTGGGTGCCGGGGGAAATTTTGATCGTTTCGTCGCCCTCCAGCGTGGGCACCGTGACCTCGGCCCCAAGCGCGGCTTGGGCCACGTTGATTTGAAGCTCCACCAGGACGTCGTCCTGGCGACGTTGGAACACCGGGTGAGGCTCTACGTCGAGGACGACATAGAGGTTGCCGGGAGGCCCCCCCCTTTGTCCCATCTCCCCCTCGCCCGAAAGACGGATCTGGGTTCCGTGGTCTACGCCGGGCGGGATGTTGACCGAGAGCTTTCGGGTGGCGTAGACTTGTCCGCTGCCGTTGCATTGCGAACAAGGAGTCGAAACCACCTCCCCCCTTCCGTGACAAACCGGGCAGGTGGTCACGTTGACGAAAGAGCCGAGCAGAGAGCGCTGTACCCGACGAACCTGTCCACTGCCATTGCACTCCGTACAGCGCACCGGGGAAGTGCCCGGCTCAGCGCCGGTTCCCCGGCACTGGGGGCACGTCTCGTGGCGGGTCACTTCGATGTCCTTCTCGCATCCAAAGATTGCCTCTTCAAACGTCAGCGTCAAGTCGTATCGCAGGTCCGCCCCTCGTCGCGGCCCCCGCGATCTTGAAGTCCGAAAACCAAACCCGGTTCCGAAAACTTCTTCGAATATCTCGAATGGGTCACGGAACCCAAAACCAAAACCAAAGTCGGTGCTTCCCGGCCCGGTGTGACCGAATCGGTCGTACATAGCTCGCTTTTCCGGGTCGGACAGAACTTCGTAAGCCTCGTTCAGCTCTTTGAAGCGGGCTTCAGCATCCGGAGCGTCGCTAACGTCTGGGTGATACTGACGTGCCAGCTTTCGGTATGCCTTTTTGATCTCTTGCTGGGTGGCCGAGTGTTCAACCCCCAGCACTTCATAGTAATCGCGTCTGCTTGCCATTGGCCGTTATCTGCATCTGCCGGTAGTTGTTCATGATTCCGATGTTATGCTTCGCTAAATTCTCCCTCGATCACATCCTCGTCGCCATTGCCTTTCCCTCCGTCGGCCCCGGTGAATGGTGCGGCCCCTTCTGGCGGAGGTGTGCTGGCCCCGGCTTGCTGGTACATCGAAGCACCGACACGTTGGAAGGTCTCATTTAGTTCATCGGTAGAACGACGGATGGCGCTCAGGTCCCCGCTTTGCAAAGCCTGTTTCAGGTTCTCGATCTTGGCTTCCAACTCTATGCGTTGCTCGGATGGTATGGCCTTTTCCTGCTCGCGCAAGAATTTTTCGGCTCCATAGACGGCATTGTCGGCCAAGTTGCGTACCTCTACCTCTTCCTTGCGCCGACGGTCTTGTTCCCGGAACTGATCGGCTTCGCGCACCATACGCTCTACTTCCTCGTCGCTCAAGCCGCTGGAAGGGATAATTTGCATAGATTGTTTCCGCCCGGTGGCTTTGTCCTGGGCAGAGACGTTCAGAATGCCGTTGGCGTCTATATCAAACGTGACTTCAATCTGGGGGATGCCCCGTGGGGCGGGAGGAATGCCATCCAGGATGAATTTCCCCAGGCTTTTGTTGTCCTCGGCCATTGGACGTTCACCCTGCACAACGTGGATTTCCACCTGGGTTTGACCATCGGTGGCCGTCGAGAAGACCTGGCTCTTGCGGGTGGGGATCGTGGTGTTGCGTTCGATCAACGGTGTGGCAACGCCTCCCAGTGTCTCGATGCTGAGCGTCAATGGAGTGACATCCAGCAACAACACGTCCTTGACCTCTCCCCCCAGGACGCCGGCCTGAATGGAGGCCCCCAGGCCCACGACTTCGTCTGGGTTGACACCTTTGTGGGGCTCTTTATCAAAGAACTCAGCAACCACCCGTTGAATGGCTGGCATACGGGTCATACCGCCAACCAGGATAACTTCATTGATGTCGGAAGGACGCAACTTGGCATCGGCCAGGGCGCGTTTGCATGGCTCGATGGTTCGTTCAATCAGGTCTTCGGTCAACTGCTCGAGTTTGGCGCGGGTCAGCTTCATCTGCAAGTGCTTAGGGCCGGAGGCATCTGCCGTGATGAACGGCAGGTTGATCTCCGTCTCCATCACTGTGCTCAATTCGACCTTGGCTTTTTCACAGGCCTCCTTGAGGCGCTGAAGGGCCTGACGATCCTGTCGAATATCAATCCCTTGCTCCTTGCGGAACTCGTCGGCAACCCAATCAATGATTCGCTGATCCCAATCGTCCCCGCCCAGGAATGTGTCGCCGTTGGTGGAGCGGACCTCGAAGACACCATCCCCCACATCCAGGATGGAGATATCGAACGTGCCACCTCCCAGGTCGAATACGGCGATGGTCTCATCCGCCTTTTTGTCCAGCCCGTAAGCCAGGGAGGAAGCCGTCGGTTCGTTGATGATGCGCAACACTTCCAGACCGGCAATCCGTCCGGCGTCCTTGGTGGCCTGCCGCTGGCTATCGTTAAAGTAAGCCGGTACGGTGATGACCGCCTGGGTGATCGGTTCTCCCAAATACGCTTCGGCGTCAGCCTTGATCTTCTGGAGGATCATCGCCGATATTTCTGGCGGACTGTACTCCTTACCTCCAATCCAAACCCGTACGTCTCCGTTGGGGGCAGCGGTGACTTTGTAAGGCACCAGCTTCATCGCCCGTTGGACCTCGGGATCGTCGTACTTGCGTCCCATAAACCGTTTGATGGAAAAGATGGTGTTTTCTGGATTGACGACGGCCTGACGCTTAGCTACCTGCCCGACCATCCGCTCACCGGTTTTGGGGTTTACGGCCACGACGGAGGGAAACAGACGTCCTCCCTCGGCGCTGGGAATGACGGTTGGTTCTCCTCCTAACATTACGGCGCAAACCGAATTTGTTGTGCCCAGGTCTATACCGATGATTTTACTCATAGCTTTTCATTGCTCCTTTTTGTACTCAGGGTGTGCCCAGGTGTTCACCCCTGTTTCTGGTCGTTTTTTCCGTTCCCGTTGTTTCCGTTGTCCTCGCCGCTTTCCTCGTCAGTGACTGTTTTGGTTCCCGGTTCCGGCGCGGTCGGGGATGCGGGGGCCTTGGCGACTCGCACCAAAGCGGGCCGCAATACCCACTCGCCCAGGGTGTACCCGCGCTGTACTTCGCCTATGATCTGCCCATCCTCATAGCCGGTAACCTCTTCGTGGGTCACCGCTTCGTGAAAATGCGGGTCGAAAGCCTGTCCCTCGACCGATATGGGCTTGACACCTTCCGTTTCGAGCAGCACATCCAGCTTGGCCTTGATCAGGGAGATGCCCTCGCACCAGGTCAAGCGCTCTAATCCGGTTGGCATCGAAGCCAGCGCCCGCTCGAAATCGTCCACGATGGGCAGCAACTTGCGCAGGAGATTCACGTTTGCCAACGTCAACATTTGGGCCCGTTCTTTCTCCTGACGTTTTTTGTAGTTGGAAAACTCGGCCTGGGTGCGTTGCCATCCATCTAGATATTCCGCTGCCTGCGCCTCGGCCTGGGCCAGGCGCTCTTTGAGTGCTTCGAGTTCCTCCTGTTTTTCGCTCTGCTTGTCAGCTTCTTGTTCTTCGGTGGTGACTGTTTCCTCCTGGATTTCTGCCGGCTGGGAAGTTTCGATGGTTGTGTTAGTGTCCTCATTTTGTGTGTGTTGTGTATTCTTCGATGACATAGACCATACCTCCTCTGAGCATGTGTTGTTCGACTACTGCTCCGGCTACAAGAACCGGTGGTTTTCACTACTGGCCGCATATGGCAGGCTGGATTCTTTAACCGGCGTACATATCGTACACCATATCGGAGAGCAAGCCAGAGATGAATCGGACGGCTGAGATGGCCCGGCCGTAGAACATCCTCGTCGGCCCTACGACCCCCAGTGCGCCGGTGGCAAACCCGGCCACACCATACCGCCCCAGGACCAGGCTACAGGCTTGCAACTCGTCCCAACGCCCTTCTCCACCGATGAGAACTCGTACACTGCCCACGTCTGGGCTGAGAACGTCGCTCAGGATGCTTTCGAGGAAACTCCGTTCTTCCATCACGCGCATCAGCGCCTGGGCGCGTTCCCCCTCGGCAAACTCCGGTTGTTGTAGGACTTTGCTCAGCCCGTCCCGGTAGATGATGCCGGCGGACCGGGTGTTGCTGCGATGCATAATGTCTGCAATCACCTCGGCGATGTGGGCTTCAAAGGGCGGGAGTTCTGCACTGCGGGCTTCGATCTCCTGGACATTCAGTCCGGCGAACAGTTGATTCATTCGGTCGCTGGCTTCACTCAGGGTAACTTGATCCATCGGCTCGGACAATATCAACATTTGTTGTTTGATTGTACCCCCTCGGAGCACCAGAACCAGCAGCACAGAGCGCCCTTGGGTGGCGATCAGTTGTACATATTTGTAGTATGCTTCGGTGGTTTTTGGGGGGGTGACCAGTGCTGCACCTCGAGCCGTGTGAGCCAGGATGGACGCTGCCAGCGGCATCCATTGCTCGAAGTCACGCCGAGCCTGGTGGAATTGGTGGATGATCGTCAACTGCTCTTGAACAGGGAGTTCGGTCTCTCCCAACAGGCTCTCTACGAAATGGTGATACCCTTTATTGGTTGGAACCCGGCCGGCAGAGGTGTGCGGATGGGTCAAATAGCCCAATTCCTCCAGGCGGGCCAACTCATTGCGCACGGTAGCCGAGCTAACACGCAGATTGTACCGTTCAACCAAGGCCCGCGAACTGACCGGCATTGTGCTCCGGACGTACTCCTGCACAACCAGCCCCAAAATGGTCCGTTGGCGATCTGTCAACTCATGCATACTCGTTTCGCGCTCTCTCTATCCATTATCTTGTGTGTTTCAGCCCCTCTTTTTAGCACTCTGACACTCAGAGTGCTAAAATCGTGTGCCCCATCATACCATAGGGCGCTGAATCTGTCAAACAAAGGTGAGCGGTGATTGCCTGCAAGTCGGTGAGGGGGACGTCTATGACACGAATCACGAATAAGGAGGCCGCCCCAGGGATGGTTCATTTTCTCCTGGGAATTGGTTTACACTTTGGGCTGCCTCAAGAAA
>CAZXVB010000058.1:0-10852 GCA_964643875.1 uncultured Anaerolineales bacterium
GGCTGTGGGTGCGGGCTTTACCTTCAGGTGCTCGATGGAGAGATCGTGGGTGTGCTTCCGGCCAAGGAACACCCCATCAGCCGGGGGCATCTGTGCATCAAAGGGTGGAACGTCGCATCGTTCGTCAATCATCCCGACCGGCTGAAAATCCCCCTCATCCGGCGGGGCGATACTTTCGAGGAAGCGACGTGGGACGAGGCGCTCACACTGATAGCGGAAAAGCTCGGCACTATCCGTGACGAATCCGGCTCGGACAGCCTCGGCTTCCTGACCTCGGCCAAGTGCACCAACGAGGAGAACTACCTCCTTCAGAAATTCGCCCGCGCGGTGATCGGCACGAACAACGTGGATCACTGCGCCCGTCTCTGACACGCCCCCACGGTGGCCGGTCTGGTCGCCGCGTTCGGCAGTGGGGCGATGACCAACTCCGTCCCGGAATTCAGCGAGTACACGCAATGCTTCCTCATCACCGGCTCCAATACCTCCGAGGCGCATCCCCTGGTCGCCAGCCACGTGATGGAGGCCAAAGAGCGCGGGGCCAAAATCATCGTCGTGGACCCGCGAGAGATACAGATCGGCCGGCTGGCCGACCTCTACCTGCGCTTCCGGCCCGGCACCGACGTGGCCTGGCTCAACGGGATGATGAATGTCATCATCAGCGAGGGGCTGGCGGACGAAAGTTTCATCGAGGAGCGCACCGAGGGGTACGAGGAACTGCGCGAAGTGGTGAAGGAGTACACACCGGAGCGGGTGGAAGAGATCACCTCCATCCCCGCCGACGACCTGCGGGCAGCGGCGCGGATGTACGCGACCAACAAGCCCGCCGCCATCCTCTACGCCATGGGCATCACCCAGCACACCACCGGCACCGATAACGTGAAATCCTGCGCCAACCTGGCGATGCTCACCGGCAACATGGGGGTGCCCGGCGGCGGGGTCAACCCCCTGCGCGGGCAGAACAACGTCCAGGGAGCCTGCGACCTGGGTGGCTTGGTCAACGTCTATCCTGGTTATCAGCGCGTGACCGACCCGGCAATGAAAGCCAAATTCGAGTCCGCCTGGTGTGTCGCGGCCCTCTCCGATCAGGTGGGGCTGACGGTGACGGAGATGGTAAACGCAGCCGGAGAGGGACGTCTGCGTGCACTCTACGTGATGGCCGAGAATCCCATGCTTTCCGATCCCGACATCAACCACGTCCGCCACTGCCTGGAGCAGACAGAGTTCCTGGTGGTACAGGACATCTTTCTCACCGAGACGGCGGAACTGGCCCACGTGGTTCTGCCGGGAGCGTCGTTCGCCGAAAAGGACGGCACCTTCACCGGCACCGACCGGCGCATCCAGCGGGTGCGCAAGGCGGTCGAACCGGTGGGAGACTCCAGGCCCGATTGGGAGATCATCTGCCAACTGGCGCAGCGAATGGGAGCGCCGGGGTTCGACTTTGGCTCGCCGTCGGAGGTGATGGACGAAATCGCCCAGGTAACGCCCATCTATGGCGGAGTTTCATACGAGCGGTTGGAGAAGGAAGGCTCGCTTCAGTGGCCGGTGCCGAGCGCCGACCACCCCGGCACCCCCTTCTTGCACAAGGGCAAGTTCAGCCGGGGCCGGGGCAAGTTCCACGCCATTCATTTCCAGGAAGCGGTGGAATTACCCGATGAGGAGTATCCTTTCATCCTGACCACCGGCCGGCTGATGTTCCACTGGCACACCGGCTCGATGACCCGACGGTCGGAGAAGCTGGAGCAGGAGGTCCCGGAGGCTTACGTGGAGATTCACCCCGACGACGCCGACCGGATTGGGTTGGACGGTAGCCGGCGAGTGCGGGTCGCCAGCCGGCGGGGGGAGATCGAATTGGCGACGCGGGTCACAGAGCGCATCCGGCCCGGCGTGGTCTTCATCCCCTTCCACTTTGCCGAGGCGGCGGCCAACGCGCTGACCAACTCGGCCCTCGACCCGGTGGCAAAAATCCCCGAATACAAAGTCTGCGCGGTGCGGGTGGAACCCGTGAGCGGATGACGAAGCAGCGAATCGTGCCCAGCGAGAGAGGAAAATATACTTCAAACGGTCGTAAAGTTTCATTTTCAGAACTCTGAAAGCGAAGGTACGTGCAACACATCTATTGAGTCATTCCACGATTAATTGTACACCTACCACCAGTTTGCACTTGAGGGGGAATCGTGGTACAATAACTCTTGATTAAGGGAACATGAATTTTCCCGAGTATATCAAGGAGGGTACAGTGTCGCTAAGTAAGAGTGAAAAAGAAGCCATCTTCCGAGAATACGGTCGGGGAGCGAATGACACCGGCTCACCGGAAGTGCAAATCGCGTTGTTGACCACACGCATTAACCAATTGACAGAACATCTCAAGGTCCATCGGCATGACGAGCATTCCCGCCGTGGGCTGATCAAGATGGTTGGCCAACGCCGACGTCATCTCACCTACCTGAGTCGGACAGCTCCGGAGCGGTATCGGGAAATCATTCAACGCCTTGGTTTACGTCGGTAAGGTTGTCCATTCGAGTTTGTCGTAAGTTGGAGAAACGAGTAGATGTGGGAGCAAGGAGCCCATCTACTCGTTTGTTTGTCATCTTGTTTCCATGTGCCTGTTCAGCCAACTATCCCGCAGGCTGTCCAGGCCGCTTTGCGAGCACGAACTAACTGCGGGAGAGTATCAAGAGAGTATCAAGAATTGTCAGGTGCAGGTCCAGGATTGGAGAGCGTTTCTCAGCCAGAAACTTCAAAAGTAATCCAGGGAAGAATCTGGTTGAGCGATGGTCTCCAGCCCTGCCTCCTGCGCCTGGCATCGTAAATATATGGAGGTTACAAATGAATACACATACTTTTACCGCTATGCTGGGTGATGAAACCATCACGATCGAGACCGGCAAACTGGCCCAACAGGCCGGTGGCGCTGTACTGATTCGTCAGGGAGACACGGTATTGCTGGTCACTGCCACCATGGCACGTGAAGCTCGTGAAGGTGCTAGCTTCTTCCCGCTGACAGTAGATTTCGAAGAGCGGCTGTACGCCGCCGGTCGTATCCCCGGATCGTTCTTCCGCCGAGAAGGTAAACCGACAGAATCGGCTACATTGACGGCCCGTCTGACCGACCGGGCGATCCGCCCTCTCTTCCCCCACGATATGTTCAATGACGTACAGGTCATCATCACGTCTTTGTCTCAAGACGATGAACACCGGGCGGATATCCTTTCCATCATTGGAGCGTCGGCTGCTCTGACAATCTCCGATGTACCGTTCAACGGCCCGATTGGTGCTGTGCGGGTGGGGTACATAGGTGGGGAGATCGTCATCAACCCGACGGTGAGTCAGATCGAACAAAGCACCCTGGATCTGCGAGTGGCCGGCACCTCAGAGGCTCTGTTAATGGTCGAAGCTGGTGCCAATGAGGTCAGTGAAAAGGTGCTGATCGAGGCCCTACAACAAGGGTATATGGCCATCCAGGATGTCGTCCGGGTTCAACAAGAGATGCGATCCGCGGTTGGGAAACCGAAGAACAGTTATGTTCCCTATACATTACCGGAAGAGCTATACAACATTATTCTGGAGAAGGTAGGGAATCGTTTGCCAGAGGTCATCTACGGGGCAACGAGCAAGATAGACTTGAACAAGCGAATGCGTGCCGTTCGAGAGGAATTGGTGAGCGAACTGGGCGAAAACTGGGAAGAGCGGGCCATTCGAGAGACCCTGGAACGCGTTGAGCGGGAGATCATCCGCCGGCGGACGATTGATGAAGGGGTCCGGGCAGACGGCCGCGACCCGTATACCATCCGTCCGCTCTCGGCAGAGATCGGGTTGCTCCCTCGCACCCACGGCTCTGGGCTGTTCACCCGTGGTGAGACGCAGGTTCTTTCCGTAGCCACCCTGGGCACACCTCGGGAAGAGCAGATGCTGGACGATCTGTCCCCGGAGGACACCAAGCGATATATCCATCACTACAATTTCCCCCCCTACTCGACCGGTGAAGTTCGGCGTATGGGAAGTCCACGCCGTCGCGAGATCGGGCATGGTGCACTTGCCGAGCGGGCGCTCCTGCCGGTCATCCCTCCCGAAGACGAATTCCCCTACACCTTGCGGGTCGTCAGCGAGGCACTCAGCTCCAATGGCTCTACTTCAATGGGGAGTGTTTGCGGAAGCACGCTGGCACTGATGGACGCCGGTGTACCCATCAAAGCGCCGGTCGCCGGGATCGCGATGGGATTGATAATGGAAGGAGACCGTTACCGAATTCTGACCGACATTCAAGGATTGGAGGATCACATCGGGGATATGGACTTCAAGGTGGCCGGCACGCGGAAGGGCATCACAGCCCTGCAGATGGACATCAAAATTGCTGGATTGACCAACGATATTTTGGCCGAGGCGCTGGAGCAGGCCCGGCAAGCCCGGATGCAGATTCTCGACCTAATCGAAGCTACCATCCCGGCCCCGCGTGACCGACTCTCTGCCTATGCTCCACGCATTGACATCATCCATGTGGACCCTGCCAAGTTGGGTGCCGTCATCGGCTCTGGTGGGAAGACCGTGCGTTCGATACAAGAAATCTGTGATGTACGCATTGACATCGAGGACGACGGGACGATCTACATCGCCTCCGCTAGCGGACCGGCAGCAGAAAAGGCCCAAAAGATGATCGAGGAACTGACCGAGGAAGCGGAGTTAGGGCACATCTACACCGGGCGGGTGGTACGAGTCACCGACTTTGGCGCTTTCGTCGAAATCCTTCCCGGCACCGATGGTATGGTTCACATCTCCCAATTGGCCGATTATCGCGTCAACAACGTGAAGGACGTGGCCAATGTGGGGGATGAAATTATGGTGATGGTGACCGATATCAGCCCTGATGGAAAAATCCGCCTGTCACGGCGCGCCGTCCTGGAAGGATGGACCTTAGAGGAGGCGCGAGCTGCCGACCGGCCGGGGAAATCCAGTCGGAATAGCTCCTCAAGGGAGCGCAGGGGCGGATCTCATTCCCGCTCTTCCCGCTCTCGTTCTCGTCGCTAATATCAACCAACAACGAGCGCGCTTCTTCAGTTTTCAGGAGGCGAAGGTGTTTCCCCGTCGGTCTGTTTTACGTGCTTTGCTCTCTTTTCTAAGCGAGATTGCCGAGACGATCATCCCGGCAATCTTGATTGCGCTGCTCATCAATCTCTTCCTTGCGCAGGCCACCCAGGTATTGGGGCAAAGCATGGAGCCGAATCTCCATACTTCCCAACGGGTGATCATCGAAAAAGTGACCTATCGTGTTTTTCATGGCCCGCGACGCGGAGACATCGTCGTGATTGACATGACAAATGTGACCGGACAGGATGAGATGTTGATCAAGCGCGTCGTAGGTCTGCCGGGCGAGATCATCGAGATGCATCAGGGACAGGTCTACATTGACGGCCATCCCCTCGAAGAGAGTTGGCCCGTCAATCCAGGCGGAGGAAACTTTGCCCCCCAGGTCATTCCGCTTTTGCATGTGTTCGTTATGGGAGACAACCGGGGGGCTTCCAATGATTCCCGTAACTTTGGCCCTGTGCCGATCTCCGAGATCGTAGGACGGGCCTGGTTTTCCTATTGGCCCAAGGAGTACATTGGGCTGTTGGGAAATCCAGTGGAATGAGAGCGCTGATGCTCTCAACATAATCCTCAATTCTAATTGCCCAAAGTTCTGTTTGCAACTGTATGCCGCAGAGGCTAGAAGAACTGACCGTAAACTCGGCGTTTTCTCTCCTTCTGCAGCAAAGTCATAGGAGGCTACATCAAGGTATGGGAAGGTTAGTTCCAGTGCGACGGAGTTCATTGTTTGCCCAATTCCAGGGGCAAAAGCTACTTGTCTGGCTCGACCGACATGGCGTGTCGGAATCCGGTGTGATTATGTTGACTGCTTTGCTGGTTGGAGCGGGTGGGGGATTCGGAGCAGTTGTCTTTCGCTGGCTCATTCAAAGCGTGCAGACGGTTGCCTATGATGGGCTGGGAAGTTTGCTATCTGGCCTTGCTCCCTACCACCTGCTAATCATTCCCGCTCTGGGCGGCGCTATCTTTGGCCCGCTCATTTACTACTTCGCCCGTGAGGCCAAAGGGCACGGTGTGCCGGAAGTGATGGCGGCAGTGGCTTTGAACGGCGGACGCATCCGGCCGGTGGTGGCGATCATCAAATCGTTGGCCTCGGCCATTTGCATTGGGACCGGCGGCTCGGTGGGACGTGAAGGGCCCATTGCGCAGATCGGTTCGGCGCTTGGTTCGACCATTGGCCAGATACTCAAACTCTCCGACGAGCGCATCAGAAACTTGGTTGCCTGTGGGGCGGGTGCCGGTATTGCAGCGACGTTCAACACGCCCATCGCCGGCGCCATTTTTGCCCTGGAGATCATCCTGGGACAACTACATGTCCTTTACTTTGGGGCAGTGGTCATCGCGGCTGTCACTGCCGACGTGATCGCTCACATCTTCATCGGTGAGGATCTGGCCTTCATCGTACCGGCCTATACGATGGTTAGTCCATGGGAATTGGTATTGTATGCTTTGATGGGGATCATAGCAGCTCTGGCGGCGGTTACTTTCACCAAGCTGCTCTATCTTTCGGAGGATCTGTGGGAACGGTTTCGTTTTCCAGAGATGTTCAAGCCAGTACTTGGCGGCCTTCTATTAGGAGTGGTGGGTATCTCTTCGGCTAAGATCAATGGCTTCCCCCGTGTTTTCGGTGTAGGATACGAAAGTATCAGCCAGGCGCTGTTGGGACAACTAGCCCTTCAAATGAGCCTGATCCTGCTGGCCGCCAAATTGCTGGCAACGATCATCACATTGGGATCGGGGGGATCGGGAGGCGTCTTTGCCCCCTCGCTCTTTATGGGGGCGTTGCTAGGGGACGCCTTTGGACAGATCGTCAACCATTTATTCCCAGCGATCACCGCTCCGCCGGGGGCTTATGCGCTTGTGGGCATGGCCGCCTTTTTTTCCGGTGCCGCACACGCACCGGTGACCGCGATCATCATTTTATTCGAGATGACCCGCGATTACCGGATCATTTTACCATTGATGTTGACGACGGTGATAAGTACGATCGTTTCGCGTATCATTAGCCGTGAGTCAATTTACACGCTGAAGCTGTCCCGTAGGGGTATCCATCTGGAACAAGGGCAGGACGTGGACGTGATGCAGAATGTGACGGTAGGGGAAGTGATGACTACCGACATAGAACCGATCCCGATGCACATGTCCCTGGAGGAATTGGCGGACCGATTCGAACGCACCCACCATCACGGCTTCCCCGTGGTAGATGGCGACGGAAATTTGGTGGGTGTAGTTACTCTCCAGGATTTAGAAAGAGCCAAAGCACGGGTGAGACAAGGGGATACATTCCAGGGAAAAACTGTAGCCGACATTGCTACTATGGAAGACTTGCTGGTAGTTTACCCCCATGATATGATGTGGAAAGCACTGCGTTTAATGGGCACACGTGACCTGGGTCGTCTGCCGGTGGTCGAGGAAGAAGGGTCGCGTAAACTGGTGGGGGTCGTTCGGCGTAGCGACATCGTGCGGGCATACACCCACGCGATTACCAAACGGGCACACGAGCAACATTGGGCCGAGGTCGAGCGGCTGGGGCGCCTGGACAGCACATCTTTCGAGCACATTGAGCTGACCACAGGATCGCCGGCGGTGGGTAAACGGGTTGGCGAAATCGCGCTGCCCAAAGATTGCCTCATCGTCTCTGTGCGGCGGGGGCGTAAGTTGTACGTCCCTCATGGCGACACCCGTTTACAGGTTGGTGACAAACTGGTCGTCTTTGCAAATCATGATTGCGTGGCCGAGATGAGGCGGAATCTGTTGGGAGAAAATATATAGGCGAGTTGTAACGCTGCCTCAACTCAAAACGACGCTTGCGTTGACATCTCTACCTTTTCGTTGTATACTGCCGCCAATCCATTATAAGTCCAACTCATCTACATAGGATAAAGAATGAATTGCCAGCACATGGCGAGCCACGCACAGCGATACCGATCCAACCCACCGGTCCCACCGTACCCTGATCGTATACCTGGATAAGCCCGGTGAGGGTAACATGTGCCATATCTGTTGAGTAGCCAGCCCTCCAGACCACCGGGAGGGCTGCTTTTGTATCCGGTAGGTTCGTGCCCGCCGTCAAAATGTAACGGAACGAAACAATGACAATTCAAAGTCTAACCGATGCAATGAATCGCTTCGTGGAGACGATGGGGTGGTATCGGTCAGACTCACCCTGTCGCCAAACCCCCCGCAACATCGCCATCTCCCTGGCGCTGGAAGCAGCAGAGGTGTTGGAATTGTTCCAGTGGGGGGAAGAAGCGAATTCGACAGCTCTGGCTTCCGAGTTGGCCGATGTGATGCTCTATCTGCTCCAATTGGCCTATCTGACCGGTATAGACCTGGAACAGGCAGTGCTCGACAAGTTGGCATTCAACTATACCCGGCAGTGGGACAACCATTCGAGTGGTTCGGGTTGAAGAATAGGGGATTGGAATGGGACAGTGAAGATCCTTGCTCTCAGCGACCAGGTATCGAAAGCAATCTACAGCACACAAATTTGCGAGCGGTTTGGCGACGTGGACCTGGTGCTTTCATGTGGAGATTTGCCGTATTCCTACCTGGAGTTCGTGGCAACGATGTTGGACGTCCCTTGTTTGTTCGTGCATGGCAATCACGATGCCCCGGAATACACTTCCGGGGGGCAAGTCCTGACCAGCCCCGGTGGGTGGACGGACATAGATGGGCGCTCAGTGCGAGTCAAAGGGATCAGCGTGGCGGGTCTGGAGGGGTCTATGCGGTATAAGCCACGAGCGCCGTACCAGTATACGGAGCAAGAGATGCTCTTCAAAGCGCTGCGACTCGTTCCATTTCTGGCAATGAATCGTCTGCGGTATGGGCAATACGTGGATGTTCTGATCACCCATGCGCCGCCGCTGGGTATTCACGACGGCAAGGATTGGCCCCATCGAGGTTTTCGCATATTTCGGGATCTGATAACGCGCTTTCGGCCTCGCTATCTGCTGCACGGCCACAAGCACCTCTATGGACCAGAGACATGGCGCACCCGTCATCAACAGACGGAAGTCATCAATGTATACCCATTTCGGATCATCGAATTCGACCCATCTTGACTCACATCTCGATTCATCAGGATTCATTACCAGACACGCTTTTCTGGGACGCAGATTAACGCAGAAAAACACAGATTTTCTTGAGTTTCAGCGCGAAGCGATACGAATCCGGTCAAATCAGCGTCAATCTGCGGTGAATCTGCGTCATCTGCGTTCAGATGTCGGGTAGTGAATCATCAGGATACGATTTTTAGCAACCGGAGGATAAAAATGGCCACCAAAGTAACTCCCAGAAGTGAAGATTATTCCCGTTGGTACACGGATGTCGTCAAAATGGCCGACCTGGCCGATTATGCCCCTGTCAAGGGCTGTATGGTCATCAAGCCGTATGGCTACGCTCTGTGGGAACATATCAAGGATGGGCTGGACCGACGGTTCAAAGCGACCGGTCACGTCAACGCATACTTCCCGCTTTTCATTCCGCTAAGCTTCATCCAAAAAGAAGCCGAGCACGTGGAGGGCTTTTCTCCAGAATTGGCCATCGTGACAGTGGGAGGCGGTAAGAAGCTGGAAGAACCACTCGTGGTACGTCCGACTTCGGAAACCGTGATCGGCCATATGTACGCCAAGTGGATCCAGTCCTACCGAGACCTGCCGGTGTTGATCAATCAGTGGGCTAATGTGGTTCGATGGGAGATGCGTACCCGCTTGTTCTTGCGCACGACGGAATTCTTGTGGCAAGAGGGACATACAGCCCACGCTACCGCTGAGGAGGCCCAGGAAGAGACACTCCGTATGCTCGATGTATACACCGAGTTCGCCGTTGAGGACGCTGCGATCCCTGTGATCCCCGGTCGTAAAAGCGAGAGCGAGAAGTTTGCCGGAGCGGTCACCAGTTATACCATCGAGGCTATGATGGGAGACGGCAAGGCCCTGCAAGCCGGCACCAGCCATTTCCTGGGACAGAACTTTGCCCAGGCGTTCGACATCCGGTTCCTGGATGAAAACAATGAACGGCAATTTGTGTGGACTACCAGTTGGGGCGTCAGCACCCGGATGGTGGGGGCCGTGGTGATGGTCCACGGCGACGATCACGGGTTAGTATTGCCGCCCAAATTGGCGCCCATACAAGTGGTGGTCGTGCCCATCTGGCGGGATGACGGCCAGCGTACGGTCGTGTTGGAATCTGTGAGACAGATCGAGGCGTTGCTCAAAGACGAGGTGCGTTTGAAGGTTGATGTCCGCGATGAGTATTCGCCGGGATGGAAGTTCAACGAGTGGGAAATGCGGGGCGTGCCGCTGCGGATCGAGATCGGTCCCCGCGACGTTGCCCAGGGCCAGGTCGTATTCTCCCGCCGAGACGTGCCTGGGCGGGATGGCAAACATAGTGTCCCCATCGAGGGGTTGGCCGGCAGCGTGCAGGAGGAACTGATGACCATCCAGGCCGACCTCTACCGCCGCGCACTCCAGTTCCAGGAGGCCCACACGTATGCCCCCAGGGACTACGACGAGTTTCGACAAGCTGTGTCGAGTGGCTTCGCCCATGCCTGGTGGTGCGGCGATGCCAAGTGTGAAGCACAGATCAAAGAGGATACCAAGGCGACCATTCGCTGCATTCCGATGGATCAGCCGACAGGACATGGACCCTGCATCCATTGTGGCAAACACGCCACGGAGCGTGCCATATTCGGTCGGGCGTACTAAACCGATATGCGTGTGTTTCAGCTGAGTTGGAGACCCTCCCGCAGGTTGAACTCAAAGGCGATTTA
>CAZXVB010000059.1:0-10851 GCA_964643875.1 uncultured Anaerolineales bacterium
TGTTACGCCAGAAGATCAACGCCTTGACCAGGCTCTGAATCTGCCGATTGTTCAAGACTCATTGTTACTACTCAGGCCGACGGTTGAAACCGCGCCTGCGGAGCTAAAGCTGGCTATCCACCTGTGTGGATAGGCGCGCTCACACAGGTGGACGCTTGGCTGCCAGCCCGCCAGAGGCGATTTCAATCCCTAAAATGGCTATGCGCCCGCCTGGCGTTTCTTTTCCTCCTCTAGCAGGACCCGACGTAAAATCTTCCCCACGGTTGACTTGGGCAAGGAGTCCCGAAATTCCACAAATTTGGGTACCTTGTAGGGAGCCAGATTCTCCCGACAGAAATCCAATATTTCCTCCTCGGTTGCCGTCTGGCCGGGCTTGAGTACTACGTAGATTTTGACCCGTTCGCCTTTCCCCTCCACCGGCACACCGACAGCGGCGGCTTCCAATACTTTGGGATGTTCGTACAACACATCCTCGATCTCGCGGGGGTAGATATTGTACCCACCGGCCCCCAGGATCATATCCTTCTTGCGATCTACAATCTGGAAATACCCATCCTCGTCCATCATGGCGATATCGCCGGTGTGGAGCCAGGGGCCGCCTCCATCGGGGTCAGGCCAAAGGACGTTAGCCGTTTCGGTGGGCATATTCCAATACCCCTTCATTACCTGAGGGCCTCGCACACACAACTCGCCGACCTCGCCAGGCCCAAGAGTTTTCTCACCAGTGTCGGCGTCCACGATCTTGGCTTCCGTATCTGGCCAGGGCACGCCAATGGTTCCTACCCGATTTTCTCCAAAGATGGGGTTGGCATGGGTGACCGGTGAAGCCTCGCTCAATCCATACCCTTCGACCAGTCGGGCGCCGGTCAGCTCCTGGAAACGCTGCTGTACCTCAACCGGCAAACCGGCGGCCCCGCTGATGCAAGCTTTGAGCGAGCTGACATCGTACTTGCTCAGGTCGGGGTAGTTGTTGATCGCCACGTACATGGCCGGAACGCCGGGATATAGCGTGGGTTTGTATTTGTCAATGCTCTTGAGCACATCCTCCAGGTCTCGTGGGTCCGGGATGAGCACCATTGTCGCCGCCATTATAGTACCCAGGTTCATACATGTGGTCATTGCATAACTGTGATAGAGCGGCAGGGCAGTCATAACGACCTCTTGCGCTTCGCGGGCATTCAACCATACTTTGCATTGGTAAGCATTGACGAGGATGTTCTTGTGGGTCAGTTGGGCGCCCTTGGAGACGCCGGTCGTGCCTCCCGTATACATCAAGACAGCAGTATCATCTTGCGAAAGTTCCACCGGCTCTGGTTTGGGGGGAGCGCTGGCCAGGATGTCCTGGAACCAGTGTGTATTGGCATCGCCGGAGATATCCACCCAATGCCCAGATTTCTTTTCTTTCAGAAGGGTAAACAAGATGCGCAGGGAGGGCGGGAAGAAGGTTTTGATTTTAGCGACGATCACATGGCGCAGGTCTGTCTCCCCACGGATCTGTTTGATGGTGGGATACATCGCAGTGAGTGTAATGATAATCTCGGCACCGGAGTCTTTCAATTGGTGTCGCATCTCGCGGGCGGTGTACAGTGGATTGCAGGGTACGACAATACCGCCAATGCGCAGGACGGCGTAATATGAGATTGGAAATTGTGGACAGTTGGGTAAATGAATGGCGACCCGATCTCCTTTCTTCACACCCATCTTTTGCAGGGCCGCCGCCAGTCTATCTATCAACGCATTGTACTCCCGGAATGTCAGCTTGCCTCCCTTGAAAACAGTGGCCATATGCTCCGGATATCTGCGGGCTGTATCAAGCAGGAGTGCTGGCATCGTGGCATCTGGATAATCCAGAGACGCCGATACGTGAGGTTCGTAAAACTTGAGCCAAGGCTTTTCCATTTGATCCTCCTTTCATCAGTGGCTAAACCCGAGGAATGTTAGCGAAGTTCGCCGATTCAACGTGCCAATACGACAAAGTGGACTTTGATAGTATAGTGCAATTGGGTAGCTTGTCAAATGAAGTAGAGGTCCACACATAGGTCGGTTTTCTAGCCTGGCTTTTAGAATTCCCCCACTTCTCCGATCCGAAAGCGCTCGATCAGCACGAAGGCAAGCGTACAGACCAGCATGAGCAACGTGGACATCGCCAGGGCTTGACCGTAGTTTTCCGCGCCGGGGCGGGCCAAAAAGCGATAGATGGCGATGGGCATAGTCGGGCGCTCTGGCCGGGCGATCAGACTGGTGGCTCCAAACTCACCCATAGAGACGGTAAACGCGAAGACGGCACCTACCAATACGGCCCGTGCCACGATGGGCAAGTCCACCTCTCGCCAGACCCGCCCTGGCGAAGCTCCCAAGATGGCTGCCGTTTCTCGAAGACGGGGATCAATGGCCCGCAAGGCGGGTAGCACGCTCCGCACGACGAAGGGCAAGGCCACCAGCGTATGTGCACAGACTACCAACCAGGGGGAAGTACGTAGATTGAGCGGCGGCTCGTCCAACGCCACGATATACCCCAACCCCAACGTCACTGCCGAGGTTCCCAAGGGCAGCATCAAAAGGACGTCCAGCCACCGACTCGCTCCTTTCAACTTCGATCTCTGCCCTCCACCTGCCAACACCGTAGCCGCCATTCCCCCTAGGGCCACCGCTAGGACCATCGTTGCCAATGCAAATCCAACGGAGTTGCGGGCCGCGGCAATCGGCGGCACGTAGAACGCCGACCCACGGGGGTTCTCGAACAGGTGACGGTAGAAACCTAACGAGAAGAACGGACCTCTACCATCGCCTCCGAGGGGGGCAAGTGTGACCGACCGCGCCGCTAATGCGAACAACGGCCCTATCAACAAGGCCACTATAGCGACCAGATTTACGCCCGCTATCAGCTTTTGGGTCTTGGTGCGGAAGGGGTGCTGGGTTGTGTGGCGAGAGCGTAACGTCACCGGGCGGGCAATCCGCGCGTAGAGGAATGTGTAGACCGACATCATTCCCAAAGTGCACAGAATTTGAATCATGGAAAGAGCCGCTGCGACCGGCAGGTTGAGGTAGTGCACGGTTTGTAGATAGATTTCCACCTCCAACGTGGCGAACCGCGGCCCCCCAAGGACCAGGATCACGCCGAAACTGGTAAAACAGAATAGAAAGACCAGCAACGCTGCCGCGCCGACGGTCGGGGCCAGCAAGGGCAAGGTGATCTCCCGAAACGCTCGCCAGCGACCGGCTCCCAACATACGGGCCGCTTCCTCCAATCGTGGATCGAGGTAAGCCCACTGTGTCCCCACCAACCGCAGCACTAATGTGTAATTGTAGAACACGTGTGCTAACAGGATGATCCCCAGTGTGTACTGAAAATCCAGTGGGGGACGGTCCAGCCCCATGACATTCATCAAGATGACGTTCAGCCAGCCATGTGGCCCGAACAGGGCCGTGAACGCCAGGGAAACAACGATCGTTGGCAGGACGAACGGTACCGTCGTCAGCGCCTGGATGAGGGATTTGCCTGGGAATTCGTAGCGAGCGAAAATATACGCCCCTGGCATCGCCGCGCCGAGCGTCAAAACGGTGGAGAGGGCCGCCTGCCACGTGGTGAACCAGATCACCCGCAGATAGTGCGGTTTCAATATAGCAGATAACCCTTCTCCACCACCATGTCCCACCGACGTGAAGGATAATGAGAGAATTGATGCGATAGGGTAAAAGTAGAAAAGAAACAGAAACGCCAGCAGGGCCCCCATCATCAGAAGAGGGGCAAGCCAGCCGGCATGGCTATGAGCACAGCTATGGCTACTCCCAAGCTTTCCGAACTTCTTCAGGCTCCCCCTCTTCTGATTGTGGTTTTTCACTGCAGTACCGTCTCTGTCCACGCTTCGACCCAGGCCGCTCGATTGAGCTCAATAGCCGCGTAATTCACCTCAGCGGGCCGCTCCGGGATGGCGGCAAAGCGGACAAAAACCTCCGGTAGGACCGCATTTTCGTTCGCCGGGAACATAAACATATGCAGGGGGATATCTTCCTGGAACGTTTGTCCCAGCATAAAGTCCACCCAGGCCTCGGCTAGAGGGCGGGTTGGGGCGTCTTTCGGTACCAGAATCCCCACGAACTCGATTTGCCGGAAGCAACTCCCATCGCTGACCACGGCGGCCGTCGGTGCCTCGTCGAAAGGCTCCTCGGCAAAGTGGACTTCCACTGGAGGGCTACTGGCGTAACTGACCACGATGGGGCGGTCGCCCTCTCCACCGGACCCATAGGTGAATTGTCCCCAATACGCATCCTCCCAGCCCTCGGTGACCAGCACTTCGTTCTCCCGCAGGTCAGCCCAGTAATCCAGCCAAGTGTAATCGCCCGACTTACCAAAGTGCCCAATTGTCGCCAGCATGAAGGCCAATCCCGGTGAGGAAGTGGCCGGATTTTCGACCACCGTCAACCCGTGGTACGTTGGCTCGATCAAGGCCTCCAGGTTCTGCGGTGGTTCGATGCCCTGTTCCTCGAACCAACCTTTGTCGTAGTTGAGACAGACGTCGCCGTAGTCCACCGGTAACGCCTGATGTTGTTCGTCCAACTCCAGGACATCGGGGATTTCGCCCAATAATGGAGAGTCATAAGCATAGAAGATGTCTGCGTCCAACGCGCGGCTGAGAAGCGTGTTGTCCACTCCATAGAGCACGTCGGCCAGGGGATTTTCACGGCTAAGGATCGCCTGGTTGAGCACCACACCGGCATCGCCGGTCTGAAGAATCTCGACCGTAACGCCGTATTGCTTCTCGAAAGTTTGCAACGTTTCTTCACCGATGTCGAAACTATCGTGCGTCATCACGCGCAGCGTTTGAACGGTAGTCTCTTCCTGAGTGGCCGTCGGCTCCTGCCTGACTGGAGGCCCCGTCTCCTCCGAAGTGTCCCCTATAAACACGTTGCACCCGCTGGTGACCAACAGACCGAACACAAGTAACCATCTCACGACTTTCATCATATACCTCCCGAATTTATTGGCTCTACACGGATTCGAGGGGCAGGGACGAGCCTCCCGCAGGATGAAGACGCCTGATCCCTGGTAAACTGCCCCATTTGCCGCAGTTTCTGCGTCGGCCAAGCTTGTATGAACCTGCGGGAGGCTGGTTTACCCCACGAATCCCGTTGACCGAATTTATTTACACATGTATCACCACACACAACAACATCCCACGTTGCAATCTGACACGCGCCGACGCTTGTTTGAGTACATTGCTGACTCCACGTGCCGGGCCAAAGTGGAGGTCCTCGTGATGGAGTTCCCATTTCAACCCATCGGTCGTGACGCCCACCGCGTTCCCTCCCAGAGGAATGAGCGAGACGGTATCGCCAGGTTGACCAGTGATGGTGGCTGCTTCCCGTACCAGGAAAGCGGTCTCTTTCCCGGCCCTGGCGACGATGCGCACATCTACCCCGCCTAGTTCCGGCAGCGTCAGCAGCAACACGTTGGCCATGGTCTGATCGAGCCGTCCTCCCAACGCCCCCCACACCACGATCTCCGTTGCCCCCTGCTCCACACTGTAACGCAACGCCAACTCCAAGTCGGTTTCGTCCTTGTCGGGGGAGAAGGAGATGACGCGAGTGTGGGCGGCCCGCAGGCGTGCTACCTCCTCTGACGAGAGCGAATCCAGGTCGCCAATGACGACGTGGGGTGTGACTCCACTGGCCCACGCATGGCGCGTTCCCCCATCCACGGTGATGACAAGGTCGTCCGGACGGATCTGCTCCGACGCAACCTCCGCATCTTCTGTGTCGAATTCTCCATTGACAAACAGGATAACGCGCATATCGTTTCTCCAAGTCAGACCCTATGATAGAGCAACGAAAAACCGCCCCAGCGGGGCGGTCGGTCTGGTTACTCATATTTCCATCCCTCCGCTGGCATTACCCAGGTCAGGTTCCAAGGGTCGGTATCGGCGATCACCGGAGCGGATACAAACCCACACCGGCAACCGAGGATACCCTCTCAGCCTGGCTCCCCAAGCTCCCCTGAACGAAGATTCAGTTTGCCGTATTAGCTATGAAGCAACGTCGAATGCGACTCTGTCTTAATAGCTCCTTACGCTGAAACGTTTATCATACGATGAAAGCCCTCATGCTCCATGTAGACTCGTTTTTTCCGTCGCTACCAGGTCATAGGTGACCGGTAACACAATGGCACTACATCTACAATTCTGGCAACGGCGTCGTAGGGCTTACCCGGCGCATTTTTTCGATCAACCGCTGTCGTTCTGCCGGGTCGGTCGTCTGTGCCAGACGACGACGGAGATATTGCAACTTACGCCGCCGGGTTTGTTTTCGGATCCGCTTCCGATCTTTTTCCGTTCGCATATACACCTCCTGACAGTCGTTTACGGATATACACGTTTCAACATCCGCGGGAAGGGGATCGTCTCCCGCAGATGGTCTAACCCACAAATCCACGTCACGGTCCGCTCCACTCCCATCCCAAACCCAGAGTGAGGGACAGATCCATATTGTCGCAGGTCAATGTACCACTCGAATGCTTCCCGCGGCAAATTCCACTCCTGGAGACGCTGGAGCAACAAGTCCGGGTCCGAGATCCGCTCGGAACCTCCAATGATCTCCCCGTATCCTTCCGGGGCCAACAGATCGGCGCTCTTGGATACTTCCGGCCGGCCCGGCCACGGCTCCATATAGAACGCCTTGGCCCGGGTCGGATAGCCGTATACGAAGACCGGTTTGTCGAATCGTTTGGTCAGTTCTGTCTCATGGGGGGAACCGAAGTCATCTCCCCATTCAATTGCCAACAAGGAGCGACTCTTTTCATCTTCTACTTGCGCGCGAATCTCCTGCAAGATCTCCAACGCTTCATCGTACGAAATGCGGTAAAAAGGTGGAACCACGTTTTCCAGGCGGCTCGTATCCCGTCCTAGCAAAGCCAGTTCGCCAGCCCGCTCTTTCAGACAGGTCTGCACAATGTGGGAAACGAACTGCTCCGCGATTTCCATATATTGCTCAAGGTCGCAGAACGCCATTTCCGGCTCTACCATCCAGAACTCGGTCAAATGGCGGCGGGTCTTTGACTTTTCCGCCCGGAATGTAGGCCCGAAGCAATAGACACGTCCAAAGCTGTAGATGTTGGCTTCGTTGTAAAGCTGACCAGACTGGGAGAGGTAGGCCGGTGTACCGAAGTAGTCGGTCTCAAAGAGCGTGGAGGTTCCTTCGCAGGCCGCCGGCGTTAGGATCGGCGTATCCATATTCACGAAACCGTGGTTGTCAAGCCAATCCCGAATGGCGCGGATGACCGTTGCCCGTACACGCAACGTAGCCCATTGGCGCTGCGAGCGAATCCACAGATGACGGTGGTCCATCAGGAACTCAACACCGTGTTCTTTGGGCTGAATAGGGTAATCCTGTGCCTGTTGCAGCACTTGTAGGTCGGTGACTCCCAGCTCGTATCCACCCGGCAAACCGGGGGCGCGGTCATCTTTGCGCACTATTCCGGTGACGACCAGTGAGGATTCCAGCGACAGCCCTGCGGCCCGCTCGAAGGTCTCCGGGGCAACGTCATTCTTGAAGACTACACATTGGGCAAAACCGGTCCCATCCCGCATCTGGAGAAACTGGAGTTTCCCTTTGTCGGTTCGGCCATACAGCCATCCTTGCAAGGTAACCGTTTCCCCCACGTAGTGCGTCATTTCCTCGATTCGAATGATCGGAGGAACTGTCACTTCAGGCATGTCAGGCATGCGGTTCACCTCCTGTACCCGATCCTATGTTCGATGGGTTGGGGCGCAGCCCCTGACGCCATTTCCGCGGGTCATTCTCCACACCGATGTAATCGCACAAGAAAGCACCAAACACAGCTACCATCAGTCCCAACGCCAGTCCCACCGCCGTATTCAGTAGCACCTTTGGGCTGACCGGCTTGTGGGGAGGCACCGCCAGAGAGGCGAATCGGACTTCCGTTCCTTCCGATGCAGAGGCGATTTTCAATTCTTGCTGCTTGGAAAGCAGGTTGTTATAGGACCGCCAGGCCAAATCGCGGCTTTGCTGTAGTTCATCCTTCAGGCCATTCAGGCGAGTGACCTCGGACTTCAACGACCGGACGTGTTCTTCCAGCCGATTGATCTCCTGGTCCAACGGTGCATTCAACACGCCGGCATAAGAAAGTAACCCATCCCATTCCTGCATTCTGTTCAATGTTTCTCCGGCCGGTGAGTTGGTCGGATCGAGATACTCTGGGGTCAGTATCTGCATAAACTGATATCCCTCACCGCTAGCCCAGGCATCCGCCTGTTGTTGAATGTAGGCATCCAATGACTTGATCTCTTTCTGGATCACAGAAATCACCGCTTTCAGATCGGCCGATTGCTCCTCGACGGTGCTGCTCATTGCAAGAGCGTCGGCCGAGGGAATCTCCAGGTCGAGGGTGCCAAATGGCAGGAGGGTATTCGCGCTGCCGGAGGTCACAGCAAAGACCCGCCCCTTGAGCGCCAGCAACGACAATCCACTGGTTGGGGCGCTGACTGCTTGTCCCTCATTCAATTGACGGAGCATAACGCGAGCATCATCCAGTAAATTTTGCAACTCCCGGCGACGTTGATAGGCTTGTTCGAACTCACGTAACATCTCCTCTTTCTGATTTTCCACTACCCGCAGATTGGCACCCACCGCCGTAGCCACAGATGTGTTGAACAGCCGCTTTTCCACTTCGATCTGTTGATTGACCACAACGTTCACATTTGTCTGCCGTCCGGCCCGGAGTGTAGCAATGATGGCTTCTTCTTCTTCGATCTGTCGCTGCAATTCTGGGATGCGGTTCTCCTCTGCCAGGAACTCCACCCAGGCGGCCTGGGCCTGATCATACTCGGCTTTCGCCTCTGTCAATTGGCCTTCAATATCGGTGAACGGAGCTATCGCCACATCTCCGTAGATACTGTTGGCGTAAGCTTCGAAGGCTTGCGCCCAGGCATTGGCGATGGCGGCCGCTTTAACCGGATCGCGATGGGAGACCACGATCTGGACTGTATCGCTGTCTTCCAATATCTCTCCTCTCACTCTGGCGAGCAGGGAGGAGGGATCTCGCTCCTCCTCGTCCAGAGTATCGCCTAGCTGTTCGATGACTTGTTGAGCAATCGCACCGTTCGAAACCATTGCCGTCAGACTTTGCAGGCGGCGCTTATTGAGGTCTGATATTGCCACCCCACTGTCGTTGCTGGCCAACAGGTCTTCATCGGAGATTGCCTGGAAATTAGACCCCAACGAGAGTTCCACACGACTGCGGAGCATCACCACCCCGGCCGTTGCCTCGTACTTCGGTGGCAACAAGAAGCTGACGATCAACGCTGTCGCGCCGGTCACTACTGCTCCGGCAATGATCAGCCACCACCAGCGCAGCAAAACATCAATGTATACACGCAAGTCAATTTCTTCTTCCACAATGCCTCCCTCAATTCCTACCAACGACTATGTGCAATCATTACATAGGCGGCTACCCAGCAAGGATTATATCGGTTCTCCATTGTGTGTCAAGCACCGCTCGCCGCTTCCGGCGACCAGGGTATCTCTTCCAGACGTTTCTTTAGAAAAGCGATAGTCTGTACCGGTGAAGGGTCTACGGCGTTCAACAGTGCCAGGTAATAGCTGACGTAATCACCAAAGTGGATCAGGGACAACATTTGTGCCAGTTTGCTTTTGCCACGCCCATTTAGCACCTCGAAAGCGACCCCCTCTCGTTGAAGCAACTCCGCTGTCACATCCCAGCGGGCCTGTATCCGGGAGAAGTCTAGTGCCGAGCGCAACATCAACACTGTCACATGATCGTGAAGCGCCGGTGGGATCCGCAGGCCGACCACGGCGTTGTGGTGCAATTCCGGCAGCGACTCGAAGAAAGCCCAGTGCTTGCTGTTTTCATTGAATTGCGTCTTCCAACGGTTGGCGACGGCTGTCAGGAACCCAGCCCCGTAGATCACCGGCAGCCGCCCGACCAACCGCTCGGCCAACGACTTGGCTGTGTTTTGGGGTGTCGGGACGTCCGGGCCGATCTCGACCTGCCAGGCTTCCATCACTTGTATGGCTTCTTCCACATCCCCTTGATAATCATCCGGCAGCAACTTCAGCCGTGAGAAAATCCCCAGCAGAGAAACAAACGAATATCCTAACGCCGCCCGGGGTTGAGAGCGATAATCGAACCGAGCGATGGGTAAGTCATACTCCTGTGCCAGGGCGGCCAGCTTGCCCCCGGTTGTGACCGCGACGGCGCGGGTTCCACGGACCAGTGCCTCTCGAAACGTTGTCAACGTCTCTTCGGTGTTCCCGGAATAACTACAACCAATCACCAGCGTCTCTTTGCCCTCTACGAAAGCCGGCAACGTGTAGCCACGCACCACTATGATGGGCAATGGGCACGTGTCGGCCAACAAATCACCCAGGAGCGCCCCACCGATCGCCGATCCGCCCATTCCCAACACCACCACCTGCCGTATGGCGTTGCGGTCGAACGATAAGCGCAGTTCCCGCCCAAGTCGCCAGGCATCTCGACACTGCATCGGTAGCTCGGCAATTCGGGCTAACATCTGATCGCGGTCCCATTGGGGCCACTGAGTGCGATCATTCAATCGGTTTGCCATTGTCTTCCTCCTTTTGTCGAAGTCATAGAGTCATTCCTTGTTTACTATCTTGGTACTATCTTGGCACTTTGGGGGTTGAACCGCCATACATAGTGCGTTGACATGCATCGGAAACCTCATATAAACTGTGAGGTCTTGATGATACCAGGGGGATCGGCGATTGTCAACTCGCCAATCTCTCATCTGGCGGTGAGCAGTCATCAATGGTCGCCACCACGACCACCCGCGCAAATGAAAGCCCAGGCCCCGC
>CAZXVB010000060.1:0-10807 GCA_964643875.1 uncultured Anaerolineales bacterium
GAGACCTCGCCCAACCAGGCGTCGCCGGGCCGTTTCACCGGTGGGGGAATACCCCACCGGGTAGGGGGTGTTCATGAGAAACAGCCGGGCTTCGGTCGGAGACCTCGTCCGACGGAACCGGGATTTCCAAACAAGCTCTTAAACCTGACTGAAGAAACAAAGTCTTAATTCTGAGGAGGTTTTGGTTAATGAAAGAATATGCAACGGATAAATTGCGCAACATTGTCTTGCTGGGGCATGGGAGCGCCGGTAAGACTTCGTTGGCAGAGGCTTTGCTGTTCAGCAGTGGGGCCACCAATAGAATGGGTGAAGTCGAAAATGGCACGACGGTAGCGGACTTCGACGAAGAGGAGATTAGCCGCCACATTTCACTCAACCTTGCTCTGGTCCCCGTGGAGTGGGCCGGGCACAAGATCAACCTGATTGATACGCCGGGATATACCGACTTCGTGGGAGAGGTGAAAAGCGGGATCCGGGTGGCCGACCTGGCCCTCATCCTGGTGGATGCAGTCTCCGGCGTCGAAGTGGGCACAGAGTTGGCCTGGAGCTTCGCCGACGAGTTAGAACTCCCCTGCATCGTCGTGGTCAATAAGATGAATCGGGAAAATGCCAACCTGGCGCGTGTGTTGGAGGCGTTGAACGAGACGTTCGGGAAAAACTTCGTGCCGATTTCTTTGCCAATCGGGGAAGAAGGCGATTTCGCCGGGCTTGTAGATGTTGTTAAAATGAAGGCCCTGATGGGTACGGACGGGAAGGAGAGCGAAATCCCTGCCGAGATGGTGGATCAGGTCGAGTCTGCTCGAGTCGCCTTGATCGAAGCGGTGGCAGAGACCGATGACGAGTTGATTATGAAGTATCTGGAAGGGGAAGAGTTGACTGCTCAGGAGATCACTCGCGGGCTACGAACCGCCATTCGCGAGCGGAGTGCGGTCCCGGTCGTGGTGACGGCAGCCACCGCCAACATCGGGCCGCGCGTGCTGCTGGATATGCTGGTTGCCTACGCTCCATCCCCGGCAGACCGGGGACCGGTCGTAGCGCAGACACCCGCTGGCGAGGAGGAGATCGAACCCAATGACTTGGCCCCTTTGGCGGCCCTGGTCTTCAAAACCGCGGCGGACCCCTTCGTAGGGAAGTTGACCTACTTCCGGGTCTACGGCGGTGTGCTGGAGTCCGATAGCCGCGTTTACAACAGCCGGGCACAGGAAGAAGAGCGGCTGGGGCAAATTTACATCATGCGCGGCAAGGAGCAGATGCCCATTCCGCGCCTCCATACCGGCGATATTGGGGCCGTGGCCAAGTTGACCCATACCCTCACCGGTGACACGTTATGCGACAAGGGCCATCCGGTGAGTTTGCCAGGGCCGGTTTTCCCTGCGCCTCTCTTTGCCGTCGCCGTTCATCCGACCAGCAAGGCCGATCAAGCCAAACTCGGCCCCACGTTGACTCGTATCTGTGAGGAAGACCCCACTCTGCATTGGCGACAGGAACCAAGCACCCGTCAGATGATCCTGGAGGGAATGGGTGAAGCCCACGTGGAGATCGCCGTTCGTCGGATGGAGAACCGCTTTGGCGTCGGTGTGCAGACCACGATCCCTAAAGTGCCCTACCGAGAGACGATCACCAAGACCAATGCCGACCAGTACCGACACAAGAAACAGACAGGAGGTGCCGGCCAGTTCGCCGAGGTACACCTGCGGCTGGAACCGCTGCCCCGAGACACCGGCTACGAATTCGTCTGGGAAGTCTTCGGCGGGGCGATCTCGCGTTCCTTCGAGAGTTCGATCCAGAAAGGCATCAAACAGGTGATGGAGCAGGGCGTCATCGCCGGTTATCCCGTGGTGGATGTCAAGGCGGCCGTCTACGACGGCAAGGAGCATCCGGTGGACTCGAAGGACATTGCGTTCCAAATCGCGGCCCGCGAGGTTTTCAAGAAAGTGATGTTGGGGGCCGGCCCCGTTCTGTTGGAACCGGTCTACAACGTCACCATCACCGTGCCAGAGGAGTACACTGGGGACATCATCGGAGACCTAAACACCAAACGGGCGCGTGTGCTGGGCATAGACCAGCAAGCCAACAAGAGCATCATCACGGCGCAAGCGCCTTTGGCGGAAATGCAGCGCTACGCCACAGACCTCCGCAGCCTGACCCAGGGACGAGGACTCTTCTCGATGGAACTCGATCATTATGAAGAGGTTCCCGCCCATTTGACTCAAGCGATCATCGAGGCCCATCAGGCAGAAAAAGAATCGTCGTAACCCTTCAGGTCACTGCCCGGTTTGCCCTCTCCCTTCCCTCGGCCTCTCGGCTTACTCCGCTTGCCACTCATTGCAAGCGGATAGGGATGGAGGGAGAGTGAAATCTGTAGCTGCACCAATCGGCTGAACAATTGGCGTTACAAATGATGAGGTGGCGTGAGTGTGCGAGAAGACCACAAAACGTCGTTTTCCCAAACCGCACTGATCATCCTGGGCGCCTATCTGGCCGCCCAGATGTTTTCCGACATCCTAAGCCTGAAGATCGCTAGAGTGGCGACCTTCAGCGTGGATGTGGGCACTTTGACGTATCCGTTTACTTTCACGTTGCGCGATCTGGTTCACAAAGTGTTGGGACGGACAGCCGCCCGCACATTGATCGTGATGGCGGCGGTAATCAACCTGATTATGGCCGGCTTGTTCGCCCTGGCGGCTTGGCTCCCGCCAGACCCATCCTGGCCTTTGCAAGATGCCTTCTCCGCTGTGCTGACCCCTGTCTGGCGGATCGTCTGCGCCTCCATCGTGGCTGAAGTGGTCAGCGAGTTGACCGACACTGAAGTCTATCATTGGTGGGTCACGCGGATTACCCGTCGTTACCAGTGGGTGCGGGTGTTGGTCAGCAATGGAGTCAGCGTGCCGTTGGATAGTCTGATCTTCTGTTGGGGAGCCTTTGCCGGCCAATTGCCCGCGGCTACGGTGTGGTCTATCTTTTGGGCTAATGTGTTGCTGAAAGGATTGGTCACGCTGGTCAGTCTACCGGGCATCTACCTGGTGCCGGCTTCATCGGGCCCGGTTGGAAACCGGTCATAACGACTATCGCAAGAGAAGTTGAAAATGACAACAATGGAACCTTTGTATCCACTGGACGAAGTCCCTCCGGATCACCGTTCGGGCTTTGTGGCCGTGATCGGACGGCCAAACGTGGGCAAATCCACTTTGATCAATTACCTGGTGGGACAAAAGATATCTATCGTTTCCCCCAAGCCACAGACGACGCGCAACCGGATCCTTGGCATCTTGACCCGCCCCGATGCGCAAGTGATCTTTGTGGATACGCCCGGCCTTCACCGGCCACGCCACAAACTGGGACGGGCGATGGTGTCGGCCGCCACCGCAGCGATTCCCGATGCGGACATCGTGCTCTTTGTCGTGGACGTCTCGGTCCTACCGACCGACGAAGACCGGATGATTGCGGAACTGATTCGCCAGCACACTCAGGCGCCGGTGATCCTCGCGCTCAACAAGATGGACCTGTTGGCTGCGGAACAGGTTCAGCGCCACACGGAGGCGTATTGGGCGCTGGTGCCGGATCATCAGGATTGGATGATGACGATTGCCACTACCGGCGCGAATCTGGATAAACTGCTGACCCGCATCATCGAATCTCTCCCGCAGGGGCCGCGATACTATCCAAGCGACCAGGTGACCGACCAGACAGAACGTGAGATCGCCGCCGAGTTGATCCGCGAGCAAGTGTTGCGTCTGACCCATCAGGAGGTTCCGCACTCCATCGCCGTTCTTGTCGAGGAGTTCAAGGAACGGGAGAACGGCGTGGTCTATATCGCGGCGTACATCTTTGTGGAACGGGATTCGCAGAAGGGGATTATCATTGGGAAGCAAGGCCGTATGTTGCGTCAGATCGGCGCAGCGGCGCGGCAAGAAATCGAGCGCATGGTCGGCGGCCGCGTGTATCTCGATCTGTGGGTCAAGGTACGCAAGAAGTGGCGCCAGGACGAACGTGAGTTGCGCCAACTCGGCTTCGAGATCGGTTGATGTTGGCGTGCGGTTGATATTGACGTGAAAGACAGGAACTTCACTACCTGCCATATCGGCCAGCAACCCTCCCGCAGGTTTGATGCACGTGATGCTCTGTCATCGGGCACAAAGTGCCCCTCAAGCTGTGTCCGAACCTGCGGGAGGGTCGCTCCTCGCTCTTATCTACCTATGCCCCGCCGCGGGAACGCCTGAACCGGTTACTGTCACGCTCTGCGTGGGAACCAGAGTGGAAACAACTACGGTGGGGCTTGAAGTCTCTCGTCGTTTGTGGTATAGTAACCACAGTGACGAATGAGCCTTTGAATTCTGGGATGGTTGCCGAGGGCAATGCCATCGGCAAAATACGGCTGACCTGGTAACCAGTATAGGCCGATGAAAGCCTGGTAGTGTTCGGTGGGTAATCTCTAGCTCCCCAGGTTATGATGGGAGGAATGTAGTGATGAAACGTACAATCGGACGGGTCGGGCTGATGATTACAGCGATCCTCGTGTGTACTTCTCTCTCGGCTGCGTTAGCCGCGCCACTTCGCGTTCCTTACCTGCAATCCACCACCGAAACCGAGCCAAACAACGATTTTTCCGAGGCCGATCTGATGGATGCACCGGGGCACATCACCGGCAATGTGTCCAACACGCCAATTGACGAAACGGTGGATTTCTTCACTATGGACACGTTGGTGGGGCGGAAGTACCAGGCCAGCTTGACCATTGACAGTCCCGACGGCCTTAAGCTCCGCATGCTGCTGTATGACGGGGACAAGGTTCAGGTGTACATTGATGACAACCATCCGTCCGCTACCAGCATCAGCTTTAGTTGGATATCGTACAAGGATACCCACTACATCAAGGTGGAGGCGATGACCATCAGCACGGCCACGGTCAAGTTGGCCGATTATCGCCTGGATGTGGACCTGATGGCAGGCACGCCGATACCCATCCCGACGTCTCAATCTGGTGCAGACCCCTACGAGCCAAACGATACGATGGGCACCGCCTACGTCTTTCCGGTAGCGACATCTGCGAATGCCACCAATGCCAATTTCGTTCCCTCGGATACCGACCAGGATTGGTTTGCGTTCTATGTAAAAAGCGGCAGACGGTACCGCGCCTCGACCACCGACTTGCAGGGCGTGGATACCTACCTGGAAATTTACAACCAGGACGGGGATCGGGTGACCTACGATAACGATGGGGGAGGAGGATTCGCCAGTCGGGCGGAATGGACGGCTGCCTACGATGGGTACTATTACATTAAGGTCAGTAATCAGGTAGATACCAGCCTGTCCAGCGATACCTACGACCTGACGTTAGAGGAGATCAGCACCGCCGCAACAGCAACCCCCGGTCCCTCACCCACCAATCCCAATGCAGATCGATGCGACCGTTCAGAATTAGGCAATTACGATTTTGATCACGCCTGTGTCATCTCGGCCGATGTCTCGGAGAAGTTCAACTTCGT
Organism: uncultured Anaerolineales bacterium; assembly: GCA_964643875.1. Taxonomy (GTDB): domain Bacteria; phylum Chloroflexota; class Anaerolineae; order B4-G1; family B4-G1; genus CAZXVB01. Next base: position 5,487 of record CAZXVB010000060.1, read on the forward strand.
TCCCCCTCCCTACGGCGGTACAGATAACGATTTCTACAAGATTTGGGTCAAGCCCGGCTTGTTGTTCAAGTGTGGAACCTCCAATCTCTCTGCCGGCGTGGACCCCAATATGATCCTCTATGACGCTAACCGGAATACCATTGCCGGTAATGATGACGTCGAGCCGGGGAATTTCAATAGCTACCTGGCCTATTTCGCCACCTATGAAGGGTGGATGTACATATTGCTCGGCACCGGGAACCGGACACCGACGAGCATTTCCGACAGCAACTACACCCTGCGTTGCGATATGGAAGCGCCCGGTCAGGCCACGGCGACCAGCACACCTGCGGAAGGCGCTACCGCTACCCCTCGGCCAACCGCAACACCCCGTCCGGGAACGGCAACCCCACGTCCACCGGCACCGACAGCGACGCCGCTACCGGAGTTGAGCGTGCGTACATTGACCACGCCTACGCCAGTGCCGGCCACGACACCGGCCCCGCGCTTCATTCCCATCCGCTTATTGGTGTACTACGACGGCAACAACGATTTCCAACCAGGAGCGGGTGAAGGTATCTCCGGAATTTCGGCCCAGGCATACGACGCGACCACCAACCGGCTTCTGGCACAGGGGTTCACCGACGACCGGGGCAACCTGGAGTTCACGGTAGCGGCGCAAGGGCCGGTACGTGTCAGCGTTCCGTTCTTTGGCTTCACACAACTGGTGGCCGCATCTGATGAGGGTGCCAGCCTCTATCTGCGGGTGCCGCCTCAACCCCAGTCGGAAGGAACTCCCTGACCGATGACGACATCTACCACATCCTCCGGTCCCCGGCAGAAACGCCGCCGGTCAGGCTCGTCGCGTCACAACTGGGTATTGCTCGTATCTTTCATCGCCAGTATTGGGTTGCTATTGTTGGCGGCTGTTCTGATCATCTCCTTGGGGTTACGCCGTTGGTTGTCCGGTCGGTCCGCCAGTCCCGGCATGCCTGTAGAAGTCGTCAAACTCACGGCAACCCCCACTGTATCCGGTACCGGCCCAACGCCAACGGCTTCTGCTCCCGTCGTCCCTCCGCTTCCCTCAAACTGTGAGACCATCATCGGTAGCGGCGATGTCCAGGTCGCAGCCCCGCTACCCATCTCGCTGACCATAGGCACAACGGCCATCCCCGTGGTGCCCATTTCCTCTCCGGATACCTGGAGTGAGGCATTCCTCACGTCCCCGTACACAGGCACGGCCGTCTGGGTGTGTGGCACGGTGGTGAACTACGTCGTTGGCCTGGAGCCTACGCCGGAGAACGACTCTCTGCTTTCTGGCCTGCGGCCGGGCGACGAGCTGAAACTTTATCTCAGTAATGGCGCTGGCTTGCTCTTCCGGTTTGCCGAGCGTCGAGAAACCGCCGCCGATGATACGAGCGTCTTTTCCCAAATGCGCCCTCGGTTGACAGTGATCCTGGAGCAAGCGGATGGCAGCCGACACGTGGCTACAGCGGACTATGTTTCGGAGATCGAATCGGCTCAACCGTCGGAGACGCCGTCCGTACAAGTGGGGCAGCCGGTGCGCGTCGGGGGCGCTCAGGTGACCGTCCAGCGGGGCCACGCGGAACAGAATGTGCCCGATCTCTTCCCAGGAACGATGTACTACCTGGTGGAGTTCCAGGTCGAAAACGTGGGGGAGATTCCCCTGAAACCCCAATGGTTCCAAATGCAGCTCCGGGACGCCGTGGGAAACGTCTATTTACCTGTTACCGATGCCGGTGAGTTGGGGGAGTACGGCACCCTCAGCGACGAACTGGCGCCGGGGGCGGTCGGACAGGGGAGCGTTGGCTATCTGGTGCCGCAGGCCATGACCGGCCCGTTGGTGTGGACCTTTGCCCCACAGCCGGGGAGCAGTATATGGGCCAGTGTGAGCATCCCCTACCAGGCAGGAGAGGTTGAACCAGCCCCCACGGCTGCCCAAGCGGAGGTGACCATCACCGACGCATTTTTGAGCGCCGGCGGCGACCTTTTGGTGATTGAAGGTGAGGTGAGAAATACGGGTGGGCAACAACTTGTCGTAAAGGTAGATGACATCAGCCTGTCGTCTAGTGCGGGGATGAGCGCCCTCCGTAGCGCGGCTCCGCCCCTTCCTTGGGAGATCGCGCCGGGACAGACCCAGATCATCGAACTCCAATACGAAAAACCGGATGCGTCTACAGCCCTCCTCTCCTTGCTGGGGTACTCCTTCGAAATTCGGGGTATTCCGTAATCAGTAGTTAGCCACCACGCCGCCGTCAAGAAGCTCCAGCACAACAGCTCACCTGGCGATTGAAACCGCGCCTGTGAGGGCCTTCGTCCGACTGTCTGCCTCGAAAATAAACCGGGTCGCAGCGCCGGAATCTCTATTCCGGCGCTGCGACCCGCGAATCCCCGCGCGGCCCTACTTTCGACGAACAAGGCTCAGGGTACTCGCTCCGGATCAGTCGGTTTAAAAAGACCGACCGATCACGCCACCGCCTCTGTATGCCCGTACGGTTGCGTGCCAAACCGGGTGAGGGCTACGGCCCCCAATCCCATTCCACCGGCCACACATATCAACAGCCAGGCAAATGGGGCCAGACAGAACAATGCTTTCAATCCCACGGCGGCCAATGTAAGCAGCATTGTCCCCAGGCCGGTTGTCCACAGTGGCGCGTTCTTGCGCTCTACACCCTCTCCACCCGGCCTGGCCAGTGTGCTGAACAACCGCTCCCCCAACATCGTCCCCACCCCGATCCATCCCAATAGACTGGCGACTCCCAGCGCCAGGGTCGCCAGGAGGGCGACCGGTATCAGGCAGATGGTTATCATCAACCCCACGATGAACACCACAGCGATCAGTGCCACCAATAACCCGATCCCCAAGCTGGGCCATGGTGCACACTCGATAGTGTGGGCGACCTGTTGCACCTGGTGGGGCCAGATCAGCGCGATCAGCCCGGCAACGACCGACATGATCAGTACGGTGGCCGCTCCCTGAGCAAAGCGAAATATGCGCCCCAGCAAACCGTCTCCGTACCCCCATCCTCTGGGTATTGAATCTGATGGGGCGGCAAACGGAGTTTGAACTCCCCACTGCTCCAGCCAGGCCAGGCCAGGCAGAGGAACCGGCGTTTCTCCCTCGAAGATACTGCCTCCTATCTCAGCCCCCTCGGCGCTGGTTAGGCTACACTCCAGGCTGCACACCACGTTACCGTCAACCGTGGCATTTTCCCCCAGGTTAATGTCTCCGCCGGAGACGACTACATCCTCCTCCACCCATCCTTCGATCTCCGCGTTCCCGTTCCATACAATCAAGGAGCCTTCGACTCGACTCCCTTCCTTCAGGTAGACATCTCCGTTGATAACGACCAGATCTCCCTCGATCCGCTCGTCTCCTTTCAGTGTGTAGTCCTTGTTCCAGATGACCGTTCCCTCTCCTGGCCCATCTCCTTGGGCCAGCACCCCGACCGTTGGGAATAGCAACGGCCAGAGAAACGCGAGCAGGATCACGATCATTGGTGTGAGGCGTCGGTGTGTATGCATAACTCCCTCCGTGACTATTCGCCCTCGTTGGAAACTTCGATGATGTGCACATCACCCAAGCCGGTCGTGATCCGAATGCGCAACTCGATCTCAGTCTCTCCAAATGCGTCGTTGACGTAGGCATCATCCTGGCGACGCAACCCAGAAACATCCAGGTTGGAAATCCCTTCCACCGTCACGTGCACACCTACGTCGTCCGGCACCTGGATGGTGAACGACCCGACTCCACCGATGATCTCCACCTCCGCCGAGTGGCTCCAATCCCCCGTAAAGTCGAGCAGGATATCCCCAACACCTCCCTGGACGGTCATTTCCTTCAGGCCGGCGTTGCCCAATTCGACGACGCTCAGTTTCGCTGCCCCGGCGTTCATGGTGAGGCGTTCCATCGTCGTCTCGCTCGGCGTATTGAAACGGATATCGAAGTCGCCAGCCCCCAGGTCCATACGCAAGTCGGTGATCTGGAGGCCTCCGAAGTCTAACTCTCCATTGCCGGCTCCAGCCTGGATCGTCATATCCAACGGGACATCCGGTGAGAACTCCAATTTCCACTCATTACGGACTTCATCCGAGGGAATTCCCCAACTGTTCCTGATCTCGTCCTGTTCGATGGTCAGACGGTGATCCTCGTATGTGACCTCTGGCTTCCATTCGGCCACGTTGTAGCGGAACTGCGCTTCGACAAGCTGATCCGCAGGCCCGGACTCTACGGCCAATTCCCCGGCCCCAAAGCTGAGCTGTACAGTCACCGCATCCGTATCTGTCAACGGCAGGGAGACCGTCTCTTCCTGTAGATCGCCGACTTCGATGGTCGGCACAGAGATCGTTGGTAGGGTTACCTCCGGTAACTCAACCTGCGGAAAGGGAAACGCACAACAGCAGCACAAGGCCGTGCTCAAGACAAGCATCGAAATCCCAATTGTCCCCATCGTTTTCATCGTAACACCTCCTGTATGACGTCGGTATCCATCAGGGTACTGACGCAGTCATCAATTCTCTGTCTGTTTCTGTGTCACCGCGATTTGCCGAAACAAGAATTGTCCCCACGAGCACGCCAGGGCCAGACACCCGCTTCCCAACAGGGCTGCCGGCACCAGGAATTGCACGGCCACCACCAGGAATGCCTGGCCGATGGAACGTACACAAATCAACATCTGCAAGATGGTGGTCGGGCCGCCGGCGATGACTGCGGGGGCAATGCCGCTCTGGTAGAACCAGTCGAGCAGGAAAGGTGCCAGGGCCAACATCGTCAGGGCGACCGTGGCCAGACTCAGCCCGATCCAACCAAAGACTGCCTGGCGGGCCTGTTCTCGGCGTTCCAGCCGAGCCATAACCATTACCCGCAGGCGAACCGGCGGCTGGACCATCGGGGCTGCACGCAGCAAGTCATCCAGTGCTTGCATCCGCTCCCATTCGGCCCGACAGAGGGGACAATCACGTAAATGGGCCTGCAAGCGGGTGGCATCGCTCGCCGCCAATTTTCCATCCAATTGCGCCTGCATCATCTCGTGAATCTGTGGAGCTTGTTGGCAGGTCAGTTCGTCTCGTTCATCGGATGTTGGCATAGGCTGTTTCTCCTGTCGAAAACCTGTTATAGCTGGTCTCTAAACGCTTGTCCGAAAAATCGCTCCCGTAGCCGCATATTTTCAGATAGGCTCTAAGCGCGTCATGGGCTTTCCTCCATCATCTGGGCCAGACTTCGTCGCGCTCGGTGCAGCCGTGATTTGACTGCGCTGACCGTCAGATCCAATGTTTCGGCGATTTCCTCGTAAGAGCAATCGTTCCAATACCGCAGTGTG
>CAZXVB010000061.1:0-10765 GCA_964643875.1 uncultured Anaerolineales bacterium
GGATTGGAACAGGTGATGGGGCGGAATGGCATCAATGCTATCCTGAACCTGGCCTGTATTCAGCATCGAATTGGTCACTATCCTCCCAACAATTTTGATAAGGAATTGCCATTCGATGAAGTGGGGCGGCTAATGCAGGCTTTAGAAGAGATGTATGGGCCGCGAGGAGGACGAGGGTTGGCCCGTCGAGCAGGTTGGGCCTGTTTCAAGCTTGGCATCCAGGATTTTGGTCCTATGTTGGGGCTTGCCGATCTGACATTCCGTATTTTGCCGTTGGAAATGAAGATGCGGTTGGGCTTCGAAGTGTTGGCGCAGACTTTCAACAAGTTTAGTGATCATTTGATCCGCCTGGGGGAGGACGATCAATACTTTTATTGGATAATGGAACGCTGTGGGGCATGTTGGGGGCGGAGGACTGATTCCCCTTGTTGTCATTTGGCTGTTGGAGTTTTGGAAGAAGGACTGCATTGGATTGGGGGCGGGCAGAACTTTTACGTGGAGGAGGTGTCGTGTGTAGCTACCGGGGACCAAAATTGTACAATTGTAATTGGGAAACGTCCCCTGGAGTAGCCTGAAGAGGCATACCGATACGGTGGCGATCACGAGATTGGGGTTGACCAATGCGTAAGATTATTTTGCGAGACTATCAGAAGATATTTCCATTCAACGAGCCGGCCCGCGAGTTGCGTGTGCTCAACAAGCCACTTTGGCTTCATCAACGGGATCTGTTTGCCCCGTATGATGTTGTCGAGCAAGAAGTTGATGCTTTGGTTGAGGTTGATGATCAACCGATCGAGACCTTGATCTATCGAGATAATTTGTTCTTCGATCGCTTCTTCCTGGCTGAGTTTATGCAGAAAGCGCGGGCGTTTGGTCAACCGTGTTGTGTGGCATTCTCACTTCAGGATCAGGCGATCCATAGACATGCGATTTACTTACAACAAGGTATTCGGCGGGAAGGGGATGTTTATGTCGCCGATATGTGGTATTTCCCCAATGGTGTTCATTTGGATGAGGATATACACCCTCTAATTATCGACACTCAGTCACACGAGATGGGGTATTACCACGTTCCCACCCATATGTCGAATAAAATGGGAGACCTCGTGTACCATGTACCAACACGGGCGTTTTGTTCCGTTGAGCATTGGGTGCATACCATCACGGCGAATGTCATCTTCGGTGTCTACGCAAACGGCGCTCGGTTGGATCTGGAGATTGACCGCAGTTTGAAAAAGAACCTGCGCATCCTATGGCGGGCGATCTTGGAGCGAAGACAGGTGTTGGAGTGTTCCGAGGTGATACACATTGGACGAAATTGTAGCATTGATCCGTCGGTAGTCATCCGGGGGCCAACGTACATTGGGGATAATGTCAGCATTGGGCCGGGATCGGTAATTGATGTTTCGTACATTGGCAACAACGTCACCATTGGGACCTGTGGCCATGTCCAGTTGAGTGTCGTGTCCGACCGCTGTTTTTTGCCCTTCCGAGCGGCGCTTTTTATGACTGTGTTGATGGAAGATTCGATGGTGGCTCAGAACACATGCCTGCAGTTCTGTAGTGTGGGAAGAAACACGTTTATTGGAGCCGGAAACACATTTACGGATTTCAATTTGGTCAACAAACCGATTCGGGCGGCGACGGGAGATCGGTTGGAATCCAGCGGAATGCCGGTCCTAGGGGGATGTGTGGGACATCACTGTTTTATCGGCTCCGGCATGATCGTCTATCCGGCACGCGCGATTGAGTCCGATGTGGTTCTGTTAGCCACCAAAGAGCGACGGGTGATTGACCGCAATGTGTTTTACGAAGATAGCGATCATTTGAAGATCAAAGGAGGGGCCGAATTGCATACCCGGATGTATGGGTAGGAGAGGATCGGCTATGGTGGAGGGGATGTTCTCTAAGAGATGTTCATTACCTGATATTTTGATCCTCTCAATATGTCATTAAGTATAGTGCATGATGAATAATTGCGCACTTGTGATCCATCCGTTGCGTCCTCGCCAGGATGTAGCCCGAAAGTACCCGTTCCTTGCAAAGGTCTTGCCACTACCGTTGATTCATCTGTTCTCGCAATTATGGCCACCGGTCTATCTGTCCCATTTCCAGGGGATTCGTTCCCAAGCCACTGGGATTGAAATCGAGGGGTGGTTGCTGGCGTGTCCGATGACAGCCCGACAGTTGATGCGGGTCTCTCCCCGCACGGCCTATGGGAAGATCGTACAGACCGGTCGTCTGGCACAAAAGTTGGGAGCACGTTTATTGGGTCTATTGGCGTTTACTTCCGTAATCGGTGATGGCGGTGTGACGGTAGCCAGGCATCTGACGATCCCCGTCACGACCGGGCGCAGCTTGACTATCGGTGTGGCGGTTGAGACGTTGAAGGATGTCGCCCAGGACCGGGGCATTCGGCCGGGGGGGGCGACGGCAGCGGTGGTAGGAGCTACCGGAAGCATTGGGTCGGCCTGTGCAGAACTGTTGGCACCATCGGTGAATCGGTTGGTATTGGTGGGACGGGATGAGTCTCGCCTGAGCCAGATTGAGGAGCGTTTGCAGAAAGCCAGCATACGTACAAAAGTGATTCTCTCCACCCGGCTTGAGGCACTCTCTGAGGTTGATCTGATATTGAGCGCGACCAATGCCGCCCGGCCTATCATTCAGCCGGAGCATCTCAAGCGGGAAGCTGTGGTGTGCGATGTGGCACTGCCTCCTGATGTTTCCCCACGAGTGGTACGTGAGCGCCCCGATGTGTTGGTCATTGAGGGGGGCGTGATGGATGTACCTGGAGAAGTGGACTTTGGCTTCGACTTTGGGTTGCCTCCCCGGAAAGCGTATGCTTGTATGTGCGAAACGATGATCCTGGCATTGGAGGGGCGATATGAGAATTATTCTCTGGGCAAGCAGATGGAGCCGGAACGAGTGATAGAGATCACGCATTTGGCCCGTAAACACGGATTTGAACATGTGATGTGGGAGCCGGGACAGTACACAGATGTGGATTCGAATTAAAGAAGTGAGAGGAATGGGCAACAGGCTCATAGTGTGTTCAAGGAGGGAATATGTCCGAAGGTAGATTGATGATCGTAGAGGACGACGTTGACATCTCGAATATGCTGCGCATTTACTTCCAATCCCAGGGGTATGATGTGATCGTGGCTCCACGTGGCGAGGATGCCCTGGAGATGTGCCGCCAGCAATTACCTCATATCATTGTCCTTGATATTATGCTGCCGGACATGGATGGGTATGATGTATGTCGCAACTTGCGGGGCAATTTGCGTACCAGTCACATACCGATCATCTTTCTGACCCAAAAGGATGAACGTTCCGACAAGATCAAGGGATTGGAGCTAGGGGCAGATGACTATATCACCAAGCCGTTTGATCTGGAGGAATTAAAGCTACGGGTCAAGAACTCGATGAGCCGTGCCCAATATGAAAGCCTTACTAACGCCACTACAGGACTCCCTAGTGGCCGCCTGATTGAGGATCAACTGCGCAAGTTGATGCGGCGAGATGGTTGGGGAATCATCTATGTGGGTATCCGGGGCTTCAACGAGTTCAAGGATGAGTACGGTTTCGTGGCTGGGGAAGAGGTATTACGATTTGTGGCGATGGTCATGGGACGGGCTGTGGACAGTGTGGGAACACCGAATGATTTCATTGGCCACATCGGCGGAGACGATTTCCTGATCATTGCGGCGAATAAGGAGGTGCTGCCGGCCATTGCGAAGGACCTCCAAGAACGTTTCGACGCGGAGATCGGGACTCACTATGACTGGCAAGCCCGTCAAAAAGGAAATCTGATGAAGTTGGCTATCGGTGTGATCACGGAAGAAGATGGGCCTTTTTATGATATCCGGGAGATCACCGAGGCGGCCTCGGCTGCTCGACGTGATGCACTCAAAGCGTAATCTCGCTCCATGTGAACGTCGGAGGAGAATGATTCCTCCCCGACACCTACTATTGAGCTGGTGTTGTTCTGTGCCTGCATAATTTGGATGAAGGGTTCTCCGTTGGGTATCCGATGCTGGTAACGACGATGATTAGGGTGATGAGCTTGGCACTCCCGGCTATAGCGGTTGCTACCACAAGGCTGGTGGAATCGGCGCGTCAGGTAAGGGCAGCTTCCCCAAAAACGTCCCATTTGGGGCAGATGCAGGGAAACGGCAACGAGGATGGTAATATCTCTCCCGACATGGACACGTTTCTCGAAACGACGTTGAGCACAATCCTGGCCAACGTTTCTCGATTGGTACCCTACGATGTGGCCGAGATCACCTTGTGGGATGAAAGCCGCCAATGTTGCGTGCCCAGGGCCTGGGGGGGCGATCACGCCTATACCAGAGATGCCGGTGGTGTGTATTGCGTGGATCAGGGATATACGGGCTGGCTCATTCGTCATCAACAGAGTTTGTATATTCCCAATGTGCCGGATCGGCGGGATGTGCGTCCGATGTTTGATTCACCGGCCTATCCTTTCCACTCCTATGTAGGGATTCCCCTGTTTTCCACCATACGCGAGCCGGGGGCATTCTTGGGCACGCTGGAACTGGCGAGCTACCAGCCGGAGGCATGGGCGGCGCGCGATCTGGAGGTGTTGGAGGCAACAGCCAGTCAGGCCGTGGTGGCGATCGAAAACGCGTATTTGTACGCTGAAACCCAGCGATGGGCGGAACAACAGGCAGGCCTGGCCCGCATTGCGGCCATCGCTGGCTCTACGTTGAACCTGGACGAGTTGCTGGATCAGGCAATGGAGGAGACCATCCGGCTATTCGATGGTCAGCGAGGTGTGTTGTTACTCTACGATGAGAAGGAACGGGTATTGGTGGCGCACCATTTGACCTCCACCAGGATCAGCCGAGAAGTCGTGGCGCAATTTCGGATCCCCACGGATAGTGAGGGATTCGAGCGCTCTATATTTGCACGCCAGGGCGCATATTTTTGCAACGATACACGCAACGATCCCCATATTCTCCCGGCCTATCGCCCATACATCGAGATGTTGGGGGTAGAAAATTTCGCCGGAGTGGCCTTACTGGTCAAAGATCGGAGCATTGGCGAGTTATACGTCGGAGATCGGGCGGGAGAATGGGGGCCGGAGGAAGTTAGCCTGCTTCGTACTGTGGCCGGTTATGTTGCTAGTGCGATTGAAAATGCCCATCTGTACAATGAGGTCCGCAGGCAGGCCGCGGAGCTGGCCTCGCTGATTGAGACTGCATCTGCTGTCAGTGAGTCCTTGGAATTGGATCACGTCTTGCACACCATTGCGTCGGCCGTGTTAGACGTGGTGGGCTGTCATCAATCGGCCATTTTTGTACTGGACGAGACCCAGCAGAGGCTTCGTTTGGCTATGACACAGGGCCTGAGTGAAGAGTATGCGGCCCGTTCCCAGGTACTGACACTGGAACGGGGTGGTCGCGCCCACGCTGTGGCTACCGGCCAACCGTTGATCATCTCCGATGTACAAGCTGACAAGCGTTTTCTAGCGTATTCACCCATGTCCGCTCAGGAGGGGTTCCGAGCTTTTGCCGATGTGCCCCTCAAACGCGCCGACCGGGTAATTGGGATGCTTTCGGCGATGTTCGTTGATCCTCACCAATTTACCGATTCTGAGATGGAATTGTTGATGGCTTTTGCCGATCAGGCGGCCATTGCGATCGACAATGCCTGCCTCTATACCCAAACGGATGAGGAACTACGCCGCCGGGTAGATGCATTGATGGCTCTCCATCGTGTGAGCCGTGAGATCAGTATGACGTTGGATCTGAACCATATCCTGCGCCTGATGTTGGATGAAACCGTCCGTTTGAGTTTGGCCAATCGGGGGCTGATCTTGCTCCGTGATGTCGAACAGGACTGCCAAGAAGCTCGATTCCGTCTTGCCATTCACACTGGCTATGATGATGAAGGGATCGAACGTGTTCAAGCTCAGCTCCCATCGCTTTCCCCCCGCTGGAGGGAGGCGATGGAGGAGATGCGACGGACACATGAAATCCGGTATATATCCGATCTCCACGCTGTGCCTCAGAGTGAACGGGACGAGTGGCGGTACTTGGTGGGGAATGACGTCGTTTCGCTGGTATGTGTGCCGGTTTTCTATCAGGAAGACCTGGCGGCAGTTTTCGTGCTGGGTAGCTCCCGTTGGAAGGCTTTCGACCAGGCCTGCCTGGAGTTTCTGGAAGGGATAGCCGTTCAGGCCGCGACGGCGATTGGGAATCATCAGCGCTACCAGGAACAGTTGGAGCGTGGGGATTTATTGCGCCGTCGGGCCGATCAATTGGCCGCTGTGTTGGAAGTCAGCCGGGCGTTACGCTCCGACCGTCCATTAGAGGAAATTCTGGAAGAAGTCGCTTATGCCATTCAGGAAACGGTCGGCTTCGACCTGGTGTTGATCAGTGTGTTGGAGGGAGACCCGCCGTATCAACGGCGGGTGGCCGCGGCCGGCTTGCCTATCGCCGCCTTCGAGCGATTGAAACAACGTCGTGACCCCTGGTCGCTGGTAGCCGATTTGATGACGCCGGAGTTCCGCATCAGCCGCAGTTATTACATTCCGGCTGAAAAACAATCCCATTGGCGTGGACGGATTGAAGTGTATGAGGAAAAGGTGAGTGCCCTGCAGCGAGAGCCGGGTCATTGGCATCCCCAGGACTTGCTCATCGTCCCGCTGGTAGGCCCTGGGGGAGATGTGCAAGGATTGCTCTCTGTAGATCAACCACGTAATGGCCGGGTGCCGACTCGTGACACCATCGAGACGTTGGAGATCTTCGCTGCTCAGGCTGCTCTGGCGATCGAGAATGCTCGCTTGATGGAGGTGTTGGAGCGTCGGGCCGAGACCTTGGCGTTGTTCAATGAAGTAAGCCGTTCTATCACCGCACACCTGGAGTCAGTGGCTCTCGATGATGTGTTACACACGGTGGGCGAAATGCTTCCCCGGCTGTTGGCGGCTGACCAAAGTATGGTTTTCTTGTTGGACGAGGATACTGGTCGCTACGTGCTGCGGGCGATGCACAGCACCGCCTATCCGGGGAGAGCCTTATATACATCCGACGTGTCTTTTTCTCCGGGTGAAGGCTTGGTTGGGGGCGTAGCACGCGATGGCTTGCCCCTGAGTGTGGACAATTGGGATAAAAACTTGTTAGGTGGTTCGCGAGGGACACTCAGCTCTTTGCCGGGGGTGGATGGGATGCCGCTCGAGTCGGTCGTGTTGGCCCCTCTGGTTGTCACCGACAGGGTGGTGGGGGTCCTGTGTGTGGGGCGATACCAGCAACGGGCTTTCTCCCCGGCCGAAACGGCAACTCTCTCTGCATTGGCCGATCAAGTCGCTGTGGCCGTAACCAACGTCCGCCTATATGAAGAAGTCCGCCGGTTCTCCCATGAACTGGAGCGGCGAGTGGAGGAGCGCACCGAGGCCCTGGCGGCAGCGATGCAGGAATTGAGGGAAGAGAGAGATCGGGTGGAAGTGTTGTACCGGATCACGGCGCAACTTTCTGCCAGTCTCGATCTGGACCATGTGATGAATCAGGCTCTGAAGCTGGTGGTCAATGCGGTGGGAGCCAGCCGGGCGGCCATCTTGATGCTGGACAAGGAATCCAACAAACTGATCTACCGGGCAGCTTGGGGAAGCAATGAGAAGATCCCCATCGGAGGGGTGGAGACCCGCTTCTCTCGCGGACAGGGGTTGGCCGGCTGGGTCATTCAACATCGGCAGGCAACTATTGTGCCGAATATCCAGGAAGACCCTCGTTGGATCGCTTCGCATGATCGCAAAGATAAGGAATATCGGTCAGCCATAGCCGTTCCTTTGTCGGTTGGCGAGGATGTGTTGGGGGTACTTCTACTGTTCCACAAAGAGCAGGGTTGGTTCGATGAGGGACATTTGTTGTTGGTGGAGACGGCGGCCCGTCAGGTTGCCAACGCCATCAACAATGCCGAATTGTATCAACTGATCTTTGAACAGGCAGAGCAACTAGGCAATGCCCTCAAGGCCCAGAAGATTGAGGCCACCAAGAGCCAGGCTATTCTCGAAAGTGTCGCCGATGGCGTAGTCGTTGCCGATGCCAATGGGCGCATTATCCTGGTCAATGCAGCCGCCGAACGCATTCTGGATCTGCTCCGGGAAAAGGCGATGGGCCGATCCATCAATGAAATGTTGGGGTTGTATGGTCGCCAGGCGAAAGAGTGGATGGAACAGGTCAACCGGTGGACCACCCATCAGGAGCCATATGATACCAACGAGTATCTGGCGGCTCGTCTGGAGATTGGTCGGCGTGTGATCAGTGTGCACCTGGCGCCAGTTATGATGGCCGACGAGTTCCTGGGGACGGTTTCTGTTTTCCGGGATGTAACGGCAGAGGTCGAGGCCGAACGGGCCAAGACCGAGTTCGTTTCCACCGTCTCTCACGAGTTACGCACCCCAATGACATCCATCAAGGGATATGTCAAGCTCCTACTGATGGGAGCGGCTGGGGTTCTGTCGGAAGAACAATCCAATTTCCTCTCGGTGATTGATACCAATGTAGACCGCTTAACCGTTCTAGTGAACGATTTACTCGACATATCTCGCATCGAGAGTGGGCGTATCAAACTATCGCCTCACCGAATGGATGTGATACCGGTTATTGAGCAAGTGGTGGTTGAGATGGATAGCCGTGCCATGGAACAGGGCCTCTCGTTGATATCTCATCTCCCTCTGCACTTGCCTGATATAATAGCGGATCCAGACCGGGTCGCTCAGATCTTGACCAATCTGCTGGGCAATGCTTGTAACTACACTTTACCCGGGGGTAAGGTGGTCGTCTCAGCCTACCAGGATGATCGTAAAGTGGCCATCTCGGTCAGTGATACTGGGATCGGGATTGCCCCGGATGATCAACAGAAAATTTTTGAACGTTTCTTCCGCGCTGACGACTCCGTGGTGCAGGATGCTCCCGGTACCGGTTTGGGGCTTTCCATCGTTAAATCGTTGGTGGAGATGCAGGGTGGGGAAATCTGGGTAGAGAGCGAGGTCGGTGTAGGAAGTACATTCACTTTCACTTTGCCGATAGCGGAGCTGGAGGTGGAGGACACTTGAATGGTTATCACTCGTTCGTTCCTGCGCCCTGGCGTGGGAATGCAAAAGCTAGTGGCTCCCACACAGAGCATAGGAACCAGGTGGTGCAATCATAGAGTCCATATGGAGATCAATGTAGTGGCGGGGGCGGAGGTTATTCTATGTCCACAACAAAGAAACCAACAGTCCTTGTGGCCGAAGACGAACGGGATATTCGGGAGTTGATTGGTTTCACCTTGCGCTTTGCCGGTCTTGAGGTTGAGTTGACAAAAAACGGCGCTGAGGCCGTCGAACGCGCCCCTGTTATACGGCCAGATTTGATTATGCTGGATGTACGTATGCCCAAGATGACAGGCTATGAAGCGTGTCGGGCATTGAAGAGCAACCCGGAAACGATGCACATTCCGGTGGTGATTCTATCTGCCAAAGGCCAGGATGGGGAGATCCAGGAGGGGATTGAGTCAGGAGCCGATCACTATATTGTGAAGCCTTTTGCTCCAGATGAATTGACGGAACGGGTAAAAAGTATCCTGAAAGAATCTGGCGCCTTGAGTTGAGGGAGTTCGACGTCGTAAGTGGTTATCTCTCCAAGGGCTGTTTGGGGAGTGATCAGTAGTCAGGCGGTTCACTACCTGACATCTGAACGCAGATGACGCAGATTCACCGCAGATTGACGCTGGTTTGACCGGATTCGTATCGATTCGCGCCGAAAACCCAAGAAAATCCGTGTTTTTCTGCGTTAATCTGCGTCCCAGAAAAAGCGTGTCGGGTAATGAAGTCAGGCGGTCGTAAACGATTATGAGTGCGATTGTTGTTGACGAGGGGTTGATCCATTACGAAGTGTTTGGCCGGGGCCGACCAGTATTGTTCGTCCATGGTTGGCTGGGTTCGTGGCGCTATTGGGTGCCGGCGATGGAAGAGCTGTCGGTCCAGCAGCGGGCATACGCTTTGGATCTGTGGGGATTCGGGGACTCTGACAAGCCAGGGCGCTACTATACACTGGATGCGTACGCTCGACAAATCTACAAATTCATAGATAAATTGGGCGTTGTTCACCCTACATTGGTTGGACATGCATTGGGAGGAGTTGCTGCCCTCAAGTTTGCCGCCGAAAACCCGGGGTGGGTTGATCAGGTCATGGCGATCAACGTGCCTCTGGTCAATGAGGCAATCAACCGTGTTTTGCTCAACATCGCCAGTAGTGCCGACAACTTGATGAAGTTTGTGAACCGACGGGTCAAATTCCCGGAGGTCGAGATGGAGGTGCGCAAGACAGATATTATGGCTGTGGATAAGAGCCTACAGTCGGTGATGGAACACGACTTGCGCCGAGTGCTTCCGGCGTTGACGATCCCTGTCCTCTTGTTGTACAGTGGCAATGATCCATTCGTCAAGTCGCCCGAACGGCAGTGGTTACTCCATTGTGGTGACAATGTGCGGGCGCTCTCGATGAATGGCGCTCAACATTTCCCTATGCTGGAGGAACGAAACAAATTCAATCGGCTGTTGAAAGAGTTCCTCGATGCCGGCGATGATCTCAGCACCTTGGAATTGAAGGAGGAGTGGCAGCGCCGTTTGCGATAATCGCCTATGTCCATACGCCGTATGCTTGCCTTGACCTCCAAAGAGTTTCGCCACATCGTCCGGGATGCCCGGACGTTCTTTTTAGTCACCGTAGCGCCCTCTTTTTTGTTGGTGACTCTATCC
>CAZXVB010000062.1:0-10755 GCA_964643875.1 uncultured Anaerolineales bacterium
TGAAAATCATGGTAGAATCTCAGTAACCAAATCCGTTCAGATTCTGGTCTCGCCGAGGTAGCTCAGCCTGGTAGAGCACCTGACTGAAAATCAGGGAGTCGACAGTTCAAATCTGTCCCTCGGCACCTATGACCTGACTCAACCAAGTTGGGGGCAACCTGTTCAAGCACGCAAAAGTTGCCGGGATAGGTTACGAGCCGACTTATGTAGGTTGAACGATGAGAGTCACGATAAAGAGGCAATAGGCGAGGCCTGTTGCCTCTTTTACTGTCAGGGCAGTAGAGTGTTGGTGGTTGGTTACTACTCCGGTTGCCAGGTGTAGCGATTGAAATCGCCTATTACGAAGCCTGCGGCCGGGCCTCCGCCTGCGTGGACGTGCCTGTCCACGTAGATGGACAGCCAGCTTTAGCTCCTCAGGCGCGGTTTCAACCGCCGGCCTGAGGAGTAACGGTGGTTGAAACCGCGCCTGTTCGGTGAGAACCTGCAAACCGATCCCGGTGTGAACCAGCAGAAAAACAAGGCCGATCACTTGCAGCCCCATCATGCTGTGCTATAATTTCATAAGCTCCGTAGACACAGACGATGGGTGACCGGAGAGGGCCATTTCCACAAGTAACACAAGGGGGACGACAATGCTGGATCTCAATCTGATTCGTGAACAGCCGGATGTCATCAAAGAAGGATTGCGGAAACGAAACGATAACCCGACGCGCGTGGATGCGATCCTGGAGTACGATACGCGCCGCCGAGCCGTACTGACAGAGGTTGAGACGCTGCGCGCTGAACGGAACCGGCTCTCCAAGGAAATTGGCCGCTCGAAAGATCCCGCTGCGCGGGAACGCCAGATCGCCATCGTACGGGAAATGCGTGATCAAATTGGGGCGCTGGAGGAAAAGCTGCGGGAGGTGGAGTCCGTATTGGAGGCGGAAATGTCTCAATTGCCGGCACTCCCCCACGCCAGTGTGCCCATCGGGGCCGACGAGACCGAGAACGTGGTCGTGCGCCAATGGGGGGAACCGGCTACCTTCGATTTCGAGCCGCTACCACATTGGGACCTGGGGCCGGAGTTGGGCATTCTCGATTTCGAACGCGGCGTCAAACTCTCCGGCAGCCGCTTCTATCTCCTGCGGGGGGACGGTGCTCAATTGCAGCGGGCACTCATCTCCTGGATGCTGAACGTACACGTGCGGGAACACGGGTATACCGAGATCTACCCGCCTTTTGTTGTCAAGGAAGAATGTATGTGGGGAGCCGGTGAGCTGCCCAAGTTTGCCGACAACATCTATCACGACGTAGAAGACGACCTCTGGTTGGTGCCGACCGCCGAAGTTCCCCTAACCAACCTTCACCGTGACGAGATTCTCTCATCCGACGATCTCCCTTTGCGATATGTGGCGTACACAGCGTGCTTCCGTCGGGAAAAGATGAGCGCCGGCCGGGATGTGCGCGGCATCAAGCGGGGACACCAATTCGACAAGGTCGAGATGTACAAGTTGACTGCCCCGGAATCGAGCTATGACGAATTGGAGCGGATGTTGGCGGACGCGCTGGACATCTGCCGCCGTCTGAACATCCCTCATCGAGTCATCGAGCTGTGCACCGGCGACCTGGGGTTTCACTCCACCAAGACATACGACATAGAGATGTGGGCCCCCGGATGTGGGGAATGGTTGGAGGTCAGCAGCGTAAGCAATTGCGAGGACTTCCAGGCGCGACGTGCCAATTTGCGTTACCGTCCACAAGCGGGAGCTAAACCGCGTTTCGTCCATACCCTCAACGGATCGGGCCTGGCGTTGCCGCGTGTGATGATCGCTGTGATGGAAAATTACCAGCAAGCCGATGGAACCATCGTCGTCCCCGATGTTTTACGCCCCTGGATGGGAGGTATAGAGACCATCCCAACTCACTGACCGCGCTGAAAGGCCCGTAAACGCACGCTACCGCTGGTTGTAATCCAGATCAAGGAAGTGCCAGGATGTATGTGCGATGGAGGCAGTTCACCGCTTGCATCCTCGGGGTGCTTTTGTTGCTCCTGTCGTTGCCCTTGTCAATGAGGGATATCAAGGGAGCGTCATCGTCCTTTTCTCAACCACAACCACTGCTTCCAATTTCCCGCCTTGAGGATGAGAGCGAGAACGAAAATGAGAATGAAAACGGAGATGAGAACATAGCTCCGGCGACTCATCCTGCCCCTCCGACGACAGCCGGTGCAGTCGGCGGCCCGCTCTCGACGGGCGGCATCTCGACCACGGGCATCATCAGTGATGTGGGACGTTTTACCAGCGGCGCCGAGGTGTGTGGCTCCGACTGTCAAGCCTGGTTGGAGCTGACCGACGCCGACCGGCGACCATCCACCACCATCGTTCCCCTTCAAAGCCGTGCCGTCTCCCCTTGCGCCTACCCGCTGCCGGATGGCCTCTGTGTCTACTACGGCGACCTGCATAGCCATACCGGATACTCCGATGGACAGGGGACTCCACAGCAGGCCTATCGCACGGCCCGCGACAATGGGCTGGATTTTCTGGCGATCACCGACCATGCCGAACAGTTGAGCAGCGACGAGTGGGCCGACATCCTGACTCAGGCCCAGGCGGCCACCCAGGAAGGCCAATTCGTGGCCTTACGGGGATTCGAGTGGACCAGTAACCACGGACACCTCAATATCTTCAACACCGACCGGCGAGTACGGGCGAATGATTCCCGTTACAACACCCTGACCGAGCTGTATGCCTGGCTTTCTGACCCGGCTCAGATCCACAGTGTAGCCCAATTCAACCATCCCTTCTATCCATCTGACCCATTCGATGGATGGCAGTACGACGCACCGGCCGACGCGCACGTGAACCTGATTGAAACCCACAACGGTTACTACCGCATGATCGCCGAATATCACGATGCGCTGATGGCCGGCTGGCACGTGGGAGTCGCCAGCAACAGCGATACCCACCAGGCCAATTGGGGGGAACGAAAAGCCCGCACCGGCATCCTGGCTCCCGGACTGACCCCCTACCACGTGCTCGAAGCTCTGCGCACCCGCCGCACCTTCTCCACTGACGATGACAATTTCATCCTGGCAATGCGAGCCAATGGCTTTTGGATGGGAGCGGTGATTCCCGTTACTCCCGTACACTTCGACTTCTACGCCTTTGACCCCGACCCGGATGACCGCATCCTCACAGTGACGCTGCTCCAGAATGGCGAACCGTTTTGGAGTCGGACCGTTGGAACGACGACGTTCACCGCCAGCTTGACATTGTCCGATCCTCCCCCGGTAGGGACCTGGTGGTACCTCAAAGCGGTTCAGCAGGACGGAGAGGAGGCGTACAGCAGCCCGATTTGGGTGTGGCAGCCTTCTATGCCCGACGGGCTGGTGACCGACGACTTGCAGGATGTCGGGGGCATCCCTTCACCTACCCCGACCTGGCAAAGCGCGGACGTGTGGGTTCGCCGCCAGCCGGACGGCGAGCGCTGGCCTCAGAACCCACTCCCCGGTGCGAACAACACGGTCTACGTCCGGGTGCGAAATATCGGCTCACAGCCGTTGAGCGACGTGGATGTCTACCTCTACTGGTCGTCACCGGCCTTGGGGATGGTCTGGCCAGATGATTGGCAGCCGGTGATCCAGACGCCGATCCGCATTCCCTCCATCGCAGCAGGCCAAGAGGTCATCGTGCATACACCGTGGAGTCTCCCCGATTTCGCCCCGCCGCATATGAATCTCCTGGCCCGCCTGGTCTCTTCACAGGACCCCATCCGATACGATGGCTACCCCCGCTGGGACAACAACCTGGCGGTGAACGCCGTGCACATCGTTGAGAGCGTTGAGAGCGGCGAGATCGGAGCGGGCGCTCCCGCAACCGGCAGCCTGGGGATCGGGAACGCGATCCTCGCATTGACAAACCCCGAAGCGGAGGAGCAAACGGTGGACCTCCGCTTTTCCAGCGATAGTTTTCCGGCGGAAGGGCGCTTGTCGCTCTCCATGGAATCCGCCCTGTTCGACCGCTGGATGGGCACGCCGATGGGGAGCGCTGTAAGAGGGGGGACGGTGTATCCAGTCTCCAGAACGGTAGTGATCACTGCGCCGATGGACGCAGCGGTGTACGGCTTGCCACTGCTGGCCAGGGAGCGTTCTCCGATGATGTTGACCATGGAAGTGCCTCCATCTGCGGCTTGGAATGTGCGCGTGGCGGAATACGTCGGCCCTGACCTGGTAGGGGAAAGCCTGTACACCACCCCATACGGCCCGCTCCCCCGCCAGGTATTCCTGCAAGCCACGACGGATGCCGCTCTGGCCGGCGGCCATCCGGTGGGCATCACGATGAC
Source organism: uncultured Anaerolineales bacterium (assembly GCA_964643875.1). Lineage (GTDB taxonomy): Bacteria > Chloroflexota > Anaerolineae > B4-G1 > B4-G1 > CAZXVB01. The sequence goes on from CAZXVB010000062.1 coordinate 4,324, forward strand.
AGTCCTGGGGGCGGGCGGTGTGCCCGTAGCGGACGGTACGCCGGTCTGGTTGACCGCCACGTTGGGCACGCTGAACGCGGATGTGGTTTACACGCGCCGGGGCGTCGCCACTGCCACCCTCCGTACCGGCCTGGTAACCGGTACGGCGACTGTGTGGGCCACGGCGAACGACATCCACCAGGCTGTACAAATGCACATCTACCCCCAGTGTCGGGCCAGGCTTAACGACGGGCCGGTGTACGCGACCATTCAGGCGGCCGTGGACGCCAGCACCCATCCCACGGATACGATTGCCGTCGCCGGCCGGTGTACGGGTGCTCATACCCGCAACGGACGACGTCAGATGGTCTATCTAGACAAGACGTTGACCATCCGCGGCGGGTATGCCGGGGTGGATGGGGCGACCTGGGAGTGGAACCCGGCGCACCCCACCATTCTGGACGCCGAAGGTCAGGGGCGTGTATTCTACATCACCGGCGGGGTCAGTCCCACTATTGAAGGACTGCGCGTTGTCGGAGGGGACGCCACGGGGATGGGGGGCGGGCCGGCCAATGAGGATGCGGGCGGCGGCATATACGTGAACGGTGCGACGCCCCGCCTGTGGGGCAATTGGCTGCTCACCAATACCGCCGAGAGCGGGGGCGGCATTTACCTGGCATCCGCCGACAGTGTGTTGAGCAACAACGTGATTGCAGACAACCAGGGGGGAGGAGTCGTCGTTGCAGGTGGGGCCGCCCAGATGATCCACACCACCCTGGCCCGTAACGGAGTGGGCATCTCCCTCCGCGAGAGTGGAGGCACACCCGGATGGGCCGTGTTGACGAACACGATCATAGCGGGACACACCGTGGGCATCTCTGTCACGGCCGGCAACACTGCCACGCTGGCGTTCACCCTGTGGGGCGATGGCGACTGGCGCAACGAGACCGACGTAGTCGGCGCGGGCCAGGTCGCCACCGGCACACACAATTACCAGGGAGACCCGGCGTTCGTTGCCCCCGATGCGGGGGACTATCACATCGGGCCAGGGTCGGCTGCACTGGACGTGGGTGCGTCCCTCCGAGGGCCGGAGGATATGAACGGTGTAGGCAATGTAGATGATGTGGACGGCGAGCCTCGTCCGATGGGGCGCGGCGCAGACATCGGCGCCGACGAATTGCGGGTAGCCGTGGCGGTCGGGAAAGAAGCCACAGTCATCGCGCTGCCGGCCGGCATCCAAATCCGTTACACCGTTGGGGTGACCAACACGGGATACATCCCCCTCCACGCGCTCATCACTGACACCCTTCCTGCCCACACCTGGCCTGGCGAGGTCGCCGGGGGCACACTGCTTCTGCCGGGGGGCAAGCTCCGCTGGTCGCCCATACTCACGGCGACCGCCATAGGGGGAGCGCCTGGAAAAGGGAACGTATGGAACCGATCAGTCGTGGTGACAGTCGAGACCGGCTACACCGGCCCGCTGACTAACGTTCTCACAGCCGTCACGGACGAAGGAGCAACCGACAAGTATACCCACACCCGGATCATCTCGCCGGGATTGCGCCTGAGTCTCCGGGCGGCCCCTGACCCGGTGGAGGCCGGCCACGCTCTGACTTATACCCTACGGGCGACTAACACCGGCAACATCGCCCTGTACATCCCGATCACGGTCACATTGCCATCGGCGATCACAACAGGCACGATGGCCGGGGGCAGCGGTACGTCCGTTCTGCCCGGCGGTACGCTGACCTGGTCGCCGGTGATCATGCCGGCTTCTCCCCCGTGGGAACGGACCATCGCCGTCACCGTCGCTGCCGGATACGCCGGGCCGCTGACCTGTGCCGTCCAGGCGGCGACCGGCGGCGGTGTGGCGGATAGGAAGACACATATCACGGTCGCCTTCGTCCGTTATCCCCTTTACCTCCCCGTGACGATGCGCAACTTCTCTCCACCGACACCATGCGTTCCTCGGCTGCTTGCCCAGGTGGATGTTGGTCCCGAACCGTACCGAGTCGCTTTGGACCCGGCCGGTCGCCGGGTGTTTGTGGCCTATGCCGAAGGAGTGGCCGTGATAGATGCCGATCGGTTCACCGTATTGACCATGACCAGGCCGTTGACTGCTGCCCATGGCATCGCCTATGACAGCGACCACCGCCGCCTGTGGGTCGCCGGACGAGCGTCGGACCGGGTCATCGTGTTGGATAGCGACACGTACCGCCTGCTGGCCACCCTGCCGGCCGGCGATCTGCCCCACGACGTGGCCTACAACCCTGCCAACGGGTACGTATATGTCAGCAATTACGTCGGGGGGACCGTCGGCGTGTACAACAGCGAGACATTGACGCGCGTGGTCGAATTGACCGGTTTTGGGGAACCGGCCCACATCGCCGTCAATCCACTCACCAACAAGATCTACGTTGCCAACCACCGCCCCAACCGGGGCGTGTTCGTCATCGCCGGCGACACCCACATTGTCCGTCCCATCGGCACAACGTTGCTGGACGCTTACGGGGTAACCGTGGACACGACCCGCAACCTGGTGTACGCGACCGGCATCGCCCAGGGGCGGATCTGCATCATAGATGGGGCAACGGACACACAGATTGGCTCACTGGATATGCACGTGGAGGACCGCGCTATGTGGCTGCGTGCCATTCTGGTCAACCCGAGCATCGGGGATACGGGACATTTGATGGTAGTGACTTCCAGCAATGACGGGGAGCAGGACCGTTTCCTGTTGATCCCCAATGGATGGCCGGAGATGGGCGCGTTCATTCCTCTGAACTTACCGGCCTACCCCCAGGAGGGCCTGGCGCTCGATCCGCTCACCGACCGTGTTTGGGTGACGAGTGTCAGCAGCGGAGTGGTGAGCGTGATACAGGATGGCGAGCCACTTTGCAAAGACTAGGAGCCAAAGTAGGGGGCAGGCTCGTTCCTGCTCGCATAGCTTGCCCACCATCTGGCTACAAGATGGCGCTCCGCACTCAGAGCATCGCCAATGGGAGCTGGTAGGCAGGGCGATGACCGTCCAGCAAGATGAACGGGGCGGCCCGGCGGGTCACGACACCCAACGTGCGCAGGTCGTTCAGGGTGCGAATGCGACCACGTTGCCGCTCCCGAAGGATACGTCGGGCGCTCACCGGCCCGATGCCCGGCACACGCAACAATTCCTGCCAATCGGCCGTGTTCAACTCGACCGGCGCCTGGCTCAAATACTGCTGCGCCCAATATAACTTGGGGTCTTGCTCCAGAGGTAGGTTCCCATTGGCATCGAAGGGCAGCTCTTCTACGGTAAAGCCATAGTCCCGCAACAGAAACGATGATTGATAGAGCCGATGCTCTCGTTGGACGGATGTCGGCGGATAGTTCTCCAGAGGTGTGTCGGGTTGTGGCGAGAATGCCATAAAGTACGCCCGTCTGATTCTGGCCTGACGGTACAGAAATTCCGTGGTGGTGAGGATCTCCACGTCGCTCTCATCGGCCGCCCCCACTACGAACTGGGTGGTTGAACTGGCCTTCAGGTGTGGCTCCTCCCGGCGGATTTCCTCGATCCATTGGAGCCGTTGGAGCAACTCCTCGGCGAACGTTTTGTGGGGGGCCAGGCGGGCCAACCGCGCTGTGTTAGGCGCTTCCAGGTTAACAGACACCCGGTCGGCGAGGGCCATCGCGGCCCGAATCTGATCCCGCTCTGCGCCAGGCATAATTTTGAGGTGGATGTACCCTGGAAAGCGATACCGGCGGCGGAGCAATTCCGCCGTGGCGATCAAGCGCTCCTCGGTGTTGGGGCCGCCGCCGGCGATGCCGGAACTGATGAAAATACCCTCGGCAAGCCCCTTTTGGTGGAGTTGGACGAAGAGGCGGGCCAATTCATCCGGAGAAAACGTCGCTCGACGGAAGTCACGCCCTTGCCGGAAGGCACAATAGTAACAGTCCCGTTCGCAGGCCGAGGTGAGTAGCGTCTTGAGTAGCGCAATTCGCTTTCCGCCGGGCATAACGGCATTGTGGATCAGGTCGGATAGATGAACATCGCCCGGCTGTGTGGAGATGCGCGGCGAGTGAGCCATAGATGAACGTGCGGCCCCCACATCCTCGGCTGCCTCGAAACAAGTGGGAGGGGCTAACAAAGTGAGTTTCGCCATCGGGTCCATATTTCCCACACCTCCACCATCATGATACGAACGAATGTTCTTTTTGTCAACTTGCATAGTTCCCACAGACATTGCACAGCATTCGCCGGGAACTTCTGGTCTGGAAAGCCACTTGGGAGTAAAATAGGAGCAACAATAGCACGCATAGGAGGTAAATGATGCCCCAGCAAACAGACCTACAACACCAAGCATATCTGGCCCGGCCCTTATCGCACCAGGCTGTTCAATGCCGGGTTTGTGCGCACTTCTGTGCTATCGAGCCGGGCGAGACCGGTCGGTGTGGTGTGCGGCGTAACGTAGATGGACGGTTGTACTCATTGGTTTACGGCCGGCCCGTCGCCGTCCACATAGACCCCATTGAAAAGAAGCCCCTGTTCCACTTTTTGCCCGGTGGGAATGCCCTTTCCATCGGCACATACGGGTGTAATTTCCGGTGTCCCTTCTGCCAAAACTGGCAAATGTCCCAGGTGCGAGAATTGAACGCGCACGCCGGTCGCCGGGGGGAGGATTTCCCGCCTCAAAAGTTGGTGGAAATGTGCTTGCAGCAGCAGATTCCCATCATCGCCTACACCTACAACGAACCAACCGTTTTCTTCGAATACACGTATGACACCGCCCGTCTGGCCCACGAGCAAGGGATCAAAAACGTGTACGTCTCCAATGGTTTCATGTCCCCGGAGGCGTTGGAAATGATCGCACCGTACCTGGACGGCATCAACGTGGACTTGAAGGCCTTTCAGGACGACTTTTACCGTCAACAATGCCAGGCCCGCCTGGAACCGGTCAAGCGGAATATCGCTGCCATCGCCCGGGAAACCGACATCTGGATCGAAATCACGACCTTGCTGATCCCCGGGCTCAACGATTCTGAGGAGGAGTTAACGGCCATGGCAACCTGGCTGGCGGAGGTAGACCCGGAGATGCCGTGGCACGTAACAGCCTTCCATCCAGACTATCAGATGCATGACCGACCGCGCACGCCGCAAGAGGATCTGATCCGGGCCTACGAGATCGGAAAGGCGGCCGGGTTGCAGTACGTGTACGTAGGAAACGTGATGGACACGGACCGAGAGAGCACCTATTGCCCGGCATGTGGGGAGAAGGTCATCCAGCGTTATTGGTTCAATGTGCAAACGCTGTGGTCTACGCCGGGTCTTTGTCCCCATTGTCAACACCCGATTGCCGGTGTGTGGTCTTGAAAGCTTCACGTTCAAACCCGACATGGCGTGGAGGCGACCGTCACATATTTTCGAGGCAGCACCGGAATCCCCATTCCGGCGCTGCCTCCATTCGTGGACGGCATCGAGGTTCACTTTTCAACTTTATGCACATATAGTATAATGAAGTGCAAGTTCCCAACGAGCCAAGGATAGCCTGTGTGCCGACAAAACGCACACCATTCGTAAACCTCTTTAATTAACGACCTCTAATACGTTATTCACAAAACTACATACCCGGTTGGTACAATCCTGGGCGGGAGCATTTCATTGTAAGGCTTTCGTGTCAAATTGTGTTCAATTGCGCGTTCAGTTACGCGTTCAGTTGCGAACGATGGGCTTCACTACCCGACATATTGGTCAATACCCTCCACGCGGGTTTGAAAATCACGCCAATTGACGTTTATACCCCGCATCGGGGCACAAAGTGTCCCCAAACCGCATCCGAACCTGCGAGAGGGTCAAAACTCCTCAGGCCAGCGGTTGAAACCGCGCCTGAGGAGCTAAAGCTGGCTGTCTACCTGCGTGGACAGGCGCGTTCGCGCAGGCGGAGGCCCAGCCGCAGGCTTCGTGATAGGCGATTCAATCGCTACGCCTGGCAACTTGAGTAGTGACTTTGTCTCAAGGACAAGAAAAAAAGAAAGGAGTCAGTAAATGTATCGCAACCCGTATAACCGATCCTATCGCGCGACAGGCATCCTGAGCGTTCTGAGCGCTCTAATGATCCTGGCCGCAATGTTGCCCGTTCTGCCGGCCGCTGCTTCCTCTGCCTCCCATCCACCTCTCAGGTCGGCCCTTCACTTCCCGGACCCCGTGACGGGGCGAAATACGGAGTTCACGACCTATCTCATCCCCCGTTGGTTCCTGGACTCTCCTCCTTCGCCTCCGCCACCGGAGACGGGCACGGAGATGAATCTGGAGACAAATGGCGTTCCTCCCTCTCCCCCCTGGGCGAGCGGAGCAGACGTCACCCCACCTCTACCGCCGGAGGTGCCGGGCGCGGATGTGAATATCGAGCCGCCCGAACCACCGGCCGACCCACGCTACATCCCCGTCCTCCCGCCGGACCCGGACCGGCAGGACGAACA
>CAZXVB010000063.1:0-5169 GCA_964643875.1 uncultured Anaerolineales bacterium
CTCCCGACCATAGCCCTCTTGCCTTGGTCAGAGACCTGGGCAGTGAGAGCCTGATGTCGTGGAGGATAAGTTGACAATCTTTCCCCGTCGGGTATAATGTGACCCTGGTCATTTTTGACTTTGGTCATTATTTTACAACGAGCCAGCAGGTCCAGCGAGCCAAAGAGTTTATACTGCACAAAGTGCAGCACAAGAGACTTGCGCCTTCGTGCCTTGACGCTAATGAGCCAGCGCCTGTGTGAAGGAGCCTACAAAAATGGAACCCTCTCTTTCCCGCCGTGAACGAAAGAAATTAGCCACCCGCCAGCGCCTGATGCAGGCCGCCTTACAACTCTTCTCTGAACATGGATATGACGCTACCACCGTCGAAGAGATCGCAGAAGCGGCCGATGTTGCCAAGAGCACCTTCTTCAATTATTTCGAAACGAAAGAAGCAATTGTCCCCGCGCTGATGGAGTGGCGTCTGACACATCTGGAAGACACGATCTCGGCAACAAGCACGGCCCCTGTCAGCTCTGTAGAGCGGATCAAACGACTGCTCCATCTGGTGATTGACGACCCACTGGCCAACCCTGCTCTGGCCCGCCAACTATTTATGGTCCAAAGAGGACAGCAAAATATGCAGCCGATATTTGCACTGACCGCTTTGATCTCGGAACAGGTTCGTCAAGCTCAACAGGCAGGAGAGATCCGCGATGACGTGAATCCCACCGACATAGGGAGCATCATCCGAGCTGTCTTCTTACATCAGGTAGTCAACTGGCATTGCGGCGATAAGCAACTCCCCCTGTCGGCGACGATAGACAGAATGATAGACATTTTGATGGAGGGAATCGCCGGCCCCAATTGGAGGCCATCACCCTGAAGCCTTGGGGGTGAGACAGCGCCAACCGTTCCCCACTCCGCACCCGCTCCAGCCAGTGCGTGACAGGGCGAACCAACGAACAGGCTCTCAGCGTAATCGCCGGACAGATCGCGGTCATTCCGCCTGTTCGGCGGTGAAGATCTCCACTCGCCCGGTCATACCCGGCAGCAGACGCAGATCGGTGGGCATCAGTCGGACCTGGACGGTGAAATAGGCTTCGGTGGCGTTGGCTTCCGTCCCCTCGATGAGCTGGGGGATCACCGCCTCCACCACACCTTCGATGGTAGCCTCCGGGAACGCTCGCAGGGTGACGAGCGCCCGCTGACCGGGATAGACGTTCGTGATGTGTTGCTCACTTAGTTTCTGAGTGACGAACCGCAAGCCATCTTGGACATTGAGCACCGTCACGATGGCGGTCTGGGCATTGACCTCGGCCCCCGGCGATACATCCACCGACAGAATGATCGCATCCCAGGGAGCGACAAGGCGGGCATGCGTCAACGCTTCCTGTGCTTTTTCCAACTCCAGGCGAGCGTCTTCGATGGCACGTTCATAGCTTGGATCGAGGCCATCCTGGAGCGCCTTCAATGCTCGCTCTGCTTTGGCGACATCGGCCTGCAAGGTCTCCAGTTGCAGGTACGACGCCCGCTGGCTGTCCTGGGCGTCGGCCAGACGCATCTCGGCCAGCTCCCGCTCCCGGATGGCCCGCTGCCAGGCGTCATAGTACATATCAAGCGGGCGCGGAGGCCAGGCGCGTTGGGCTTCGTCGTACTCCCACTTGCGGTCATGCTCGGCCTTTTGCGCCAGCTCCAGATTAGTGCGAGCTTCTTCCAAACTGGTCTCGGAAAACTCCAGTTGGGCTTTATTCAACGCCCGCTGAGCATCGGCCAAGGCTTGCTCTGCATCCGCTATGTCCTGCTCCCATTTTCGCTGCGCTCTGTCCCGATCAATCATCGCTCGGTCGAGAGTCCGCCGGGCGTCGTCCACGGCCTGTTGGAGATCGTGGTCATCCAACAGCGCCAGCAGATCGCCGATCTGGACTACATCACCGGCCTGAACCGTGACACTAAGCACCTCCCCACCGACATCGCCGCCGAATGAAAGGGATAGTTTGGGATACGGGGAGGCCAGTTTCCCGTCGCCGACTACTGTCCGACCGACGATAACCGGTGGAAGCGTCGCCTCCGGGGTCTCCACTCCGGCCTCCGAGACGGCTGTGATTTCCGCTATCATCTCTGAGGAGGGAGTTGGGGAACAAGCAACCATCCCCCATATTCCTCCAACCACCATCAGCAGGGCTATGCGCAGTCCAGCAATCCATCGTTTCTTCATTTCCCACTCCTGTTGTGCTATTCCGAAAATGGCTCTACACGCCTCCCACAGGGTTGAGTAGGTGCAAAACCTGCCCCTACCAGGCCTCCCGCAGGATTTCCGTCACTTTGCTGCGCACGACGCTCCGGGCGGCCAATGTGGCGCTGATGATGCTGGCCAGCACGACCATCACCAGGATCGCCGTTGTCGTCAACCAGTCGAAAGTCAACTGTGTAGGTGTATTGCGCATCATGTTGTTACTTACGTAGAAGATGTATCCCAACACGGTACCGGCCGTGACCCCGGTCAACGCCGCGCTGACCGTCATGATCACCGCCTCCAGCGCGAAGCTGCCGATCAACTCCCGTTGCCGCATCCCAATCGCCTTGAGCATACCGATCTCCAGCCGTCGCACGTAGACCGCCACGTAAACCACTGCAAAGACGCCAAAGACACTGGTGATGAACGAAAGCACCGTCATAATGAGCATCAGCACCCGCACCGTGCGCATAGATTGCTCCGTCGTACGGATTTCCTCAGCCGTGGACTCGACCCACACATCCTGCCGGTCGGCAAAAAGTTCCCGCAAATCGGCAACGACCTGAGGCTCGTCGGCTTCTGCCTCTGTAGTCATCAGGATGCGAGCCATGATCGGCTGTTCCCGCTCGCTTTGTGAGCAGAGACCGGTAGCGCACACTGCCCTTTTGGCAGGATCGGTGGTGAGGCGGATATACGTATCCAGCGAAACGAAGGCCGGCGAACGCCCCCAGCGAACGTAATTTTCATTTCGAGAAAATTCCTTGAAACCGGCCATCTTCTCTACCAGGCCAACCACCCGCATATCTACGATGTGATCCTTGCCCTCACCTACCACCCGGATCACATCCCCCACGTGCAGGTCCATGTACTCGGCATACCCGGCCCCCAGAATGATGGTATCTGGCTGGGAAAGGATGGTGTCGAAGGCTGAGGGGCCAACAGCGGCGTATTCGGTCAGGTCGTCATAGACAACACCGTCCAGCGAATCCGTCACCCCCACGACCTGGATCGCTGTCGTGCGGAGAGCGACTTTGTTGCTGGCGTCAGCGCGGTACTTGCTCGTCAATCCAACAGCCTGGGCAATGCCGGACAAGGAACGAATTTCTTCCAATACAGTGGGAAGCAGATACTCATGTTCCTGGGAAGGGGCAAAGTAGTAGTATTGCCACCAGCGAGATACCTCAGCAGTGATCGGCGCTCCCTGATCGAAGCGGGCCTCGATATCGTAGTTCTTCTCTTCCAGCGCCGTCATCGTCCCCAGAAAGGTAGGCAGTGTGGCACTGAAGACAATCATCAGCGAGATGATGGTATTCCGCTGTTTGGCCCGCAACAGATTCGGCCCTGCGAAGAACGTCAATTTCGGGGTCACAACCTGGTTGAACAGGATCAAGAGCCGCTCAAAGGGGATCGTCAACGCATAGAACAACAGACTGACGCCAATGACCAACAACGCCATACCGGTAAACAGGAAAATGCTGATGACCGATTCGTTTCCCTGGACAAAGAGGAAGTTGTTGCCGATGAAAATCAGCAACCACATAATGGTCAATACGATGCCGGCGACGATGACGCGTACATCAAACTTGCGGGATCGCAGTCGAGAGAGGTCTTCGATTTGCAACTGCTCGGCCGAGCCAGGGTTGATGGCATAGCGGATCTTGGTATTGGCGGCCTTGCGGGCCGGCGCCACAGCGGCCAACGTCAATACGACGGCGGCGATGATCACCGCCCGCACTATGGCGACTGCCGTGATGGCCATATGGAACTCGATGCCCAGCTCGAGACCGGCGTCCGTCGCCTGTGCAATGAGCCGATTGGCGATGGGGTCCACCACCGATGCGCTGATTACCTGGCCAGCGGCGCCCCCCAACCCGACCCCCATCACCCCGATCAGTGCCACCTCGATCATCACCAGAGCAAACAGGTGACGGCGTTTGGCCCCCAGGACGCGCAAGAAGGCCAGATCCCGCCGTCGTTCTTCTACGTTGGTGTTGACGATGGAGTAGATCAACAGCCCCACCACTCCCATAATCAAGAGACCATACACGGCGCTCAAAGAGCGCATCACGGCGAAGAACACATCACTGAAATCCAACATCTCGGCCTTGTCTATGGAAAAGGTGTAGGTTTCGACGTCGTCGCCCAAAGCGTTGTACATCTTTTCGGCGATTCGTCGCACTCGAAAGATGGCGTTCTGGGTATTCAACGAGCTATACACGCCCTCGTTCAGCTTGACGACCAGTCGCTCGGCTCGCCCCGGTATGCCCAACCAATCCTGAACGGTCTCGACGCTGGCCAGGACGCCGTTTTGCATACCACCACCCAACCCGCCAGCCAGCGCAATCCCCCGCACGGTAAACCGGCGGGTGATCCGCCCCACGCTGGCATCGGTCGGCAACTCTTGCCCCTTGACCCGCGCCAGGGGGAGAATGTAGCTCAAAGCGACTTCGTCGCCCACCTGCAGCCCAAAGGTGTCGGCGGTGACTTTCAGAATGACAACCTGGTCCCCTTCCAGGTCATACTCGCCCTCCAACACCGTGACCTGCCCCATATCGTCCTCTGGAGTACGCGCCACGAGGGATGCATTCCCCTTTTGCGTATCGGATTCTAACTCGATGGTCGCGAGAAAGCGCGGATAAATCGCTTCGACCATCGGGTCTACCTGGGAAAGTAAGGGAACGATGCGCTCGACATCAATGTATTGATTGATGCTGGTGTCGGCACGGGTGATGGTAATGTCTTGCTCTCCGGCCTCCTGTTCGATGATCTCGACCACCTGCTGTTGGAACGACTCGATCCCGTTGTTGAGGGCAACCAGCATCGTCGTCACGACCAACAAGGCCAACACCATAATCGCGGTACGGGCTTTGTGCCGACTAAAACTTTTGAGGATGTACTGAACGATCATTCCGTGTGCTCCTGTGGGCAAGTGACAAGTGAGCAAGTAGCAAGTG
>CAZXVB010000063.1:5269-10669 GCA_964643875.1 uncultured Anaerolineales bacterium
AGTGGCAAGTAAGAAGTAGGTAAGTGGGCCAAGGTGCTAATCCGTATCTATGATGCGACCATCACGGAGTTGGATGACCCGATGGGCAAACTTTGCCATACGATTGTCATGCGTGACGTAGATTACTGTGGTTCCCTGTTCCCGGTTCAACTGCGCCACGATCTCCATCACCTCGAAGCCAGTCTCGGAATCCAGATCGCCAGTGATCTCATCGCCAATCAGGATAAGCGGGTTGTTGGCCAGGGCACGAGCGATAGCTACGCGCTGTTGTTGTCCGCCGGAGAGTTCACTGGGATAGTGGTCGGCGCGGTCCGCCAGCCCCACACTTTCCAACAGCGCCTCTACCCGCTTCCGGCGCTGTTTGCGACTCAGGCCAGCCAGTGCCATAGGCACTTCGATGTTCTCTCGGGCGGTGAAGTTAGCCAACAAGTTGTAACTCTGGAACACGAACCCCATTTTGGTGAGACGCATCTCGGAAAGGCGGTCCTCCGGTAATGCGACCACGTTCTCTCCATCCACAATGACGTGCCCCCGGCTCGGCTCCTCCAGCCCGCCGATGATGTTCAACAACGTGGTCTTGCCGGATCCGCTCGGCCCCATCAGACAAATCACCTCTCCGGGCATCACGTGCAACGAGACACCTCGCAAGGCTTGTACGGCTTCCTTGCCCATCAAAAATGACTTGTGGACGTTTTCTACCTGAATCAAAGAGGGGGATGAGGATATAGGGGAAGAAGGTGTAGATTGTTGTATCATTCGATTTCACCTCAATCGTCGTCATCCATTATCCTATGCATCGGTAATTGTTCCGATGCGGATGTGAACACATATACCTAATTATACTATGTATTTTTCACCCGTCAAGCGTTTTGCCACTGAGGCATAGCTTTTGTGTTTTCTCTGACCCATAGTATAATTCACCGGGCATGCACTGCGGCCTGTGTTTTTCCAATCAAGCCGGCCCAGTAATAAGATAACGCAGAAAGAACGGAAATAATTCGGTAGATGCCAGATTTCGATTGACGAATGGCCCGTGACGATGACAGACAAACAACATTGGACAACATTTCCTGAACAACTAAGACTTGACGGAGCACGCTACGCGCAAACTGCTATGCCGTGGCTGATCGCACTGGCCTTCGTGGCTGTGGAAATTCGGCGCGTGTGGGATCAGATCACCGTGCGGTATCCTGACTTCTTCGGGTGGGCTGAACGCGCCGCCCGCCTCGATTTCACCAACCTTACCCATCCCGATTGGGTACACGGACTCTATCCATTGGGATATCCGCTATTGCTGCGCGTAGGTCGTGAGTTGGGCGCCGACGTACTACACACCGCGTTTGCACTCTCTATCTTCGGCGGCTTTCTGGGCTTGCTCGGCACTTACCACCTGGTGCTACGGATGACGGGCCGCCGGTGGCTGGCGGTTCTGACCGAGCTCCTGCAAGCATGTATGGCCTTTTACCTCTTTTTTGCCAGCCTGGACTCAACCGATATGCTCGCCTCTGGCCTGCTCCTGTGTGCGTTTCCGTTCCTGCTCGCTGAGAGACGGCGGCGGACGGCGGTTTTTGGGGCTGGGTTTCTGACAGGACTTTCGTACTTGATCCGCTACACGGCCTCGCTGACGATAGCCAGTTGTGCACTTTTCCTTCTCATTCCCTTCATCGTGCGCCGAGATCGAGAAAGCCTGCGGGTGACGGCCTTCTTCCTGCTCGGAGCGTTCATCGGCGCTTTTCCCCAATTGTTATGTAGTCTGTTGATCAAAGGCAATCCATTCTACAACGAGCAAGCCCATAACCTGTGGTTCCATCTGCGCGGTTCTTCCGACTACATATACGCCTGGAAAGAAGTCCCTATGGACATTGGGATTTTGGAGGTGATTCGCGGGCAACCCAAGGCATTCTTCACTCACTGGTGGAAAACCTTTCTGAGCTACTGGCTCACCGGTGATGCCTATTCAGTTGATTGGTTCCTGGGGACCATTGCACAGGCCGGGTTCTGGTTCGCGCTGCTTCACAGACAAGGCGACCTCAAGCCCAAAGCACGGGCATTCTTTGGTATTTCCGTCGTAGGCCTGATCGCGTTGCTGGCAACGACCCGGCTCGACCGGCGGTTCCTGATCACACTGATGCCATTGCAGGTCTGGGGGAGCCTTTACTTTGCGTGGTCATTGCTGCCGGAGAAGCTACCGGTGAAGCTACCAGAGAAAATAACGACGCGCCGATGGCAAATCCCGCTCCGGTTGCCCTTGCTGCTCCTCCTGTGCATCCCCTATCTGCGTGGGCCACTCTCGTTTATGACCAGCAATCCCGGTGATGAGGACATCGTCGAGGTCAGCAACACGTTGCATGCAGCAGGGATGCAGACGGCAAACGAGGTCTTCAGCACCCACGTCGAGTATCACGACGTGGCATCGCCCTGGAAATGGCGCTACGCGATGGCTTTCGTTCTGGGGCGCGACTTGGAAACCCGCGCGGAGATCCTGGGATACATCCGGGAACACAATTATCGCTTCTTCATCATGGACAGGACCACGGGATTGTTTCTCTATCCCACACAGGAAGGACTGCTCAATCCCGAAAACCGGCCGCCAGGATTGACGCCCATCTACGTCCCTGATAAACGCGAGGCCGTCATCTATCGCGTCGAAGGGCCACAGTGGGCGCCGCCTACCCCAATCTCTGCGACGTTGCAGAATGGCATCTCCCTGGTTGGTTACGAGTTGTACCAGAGCGCCGATCAGCCACCAGGGAGCGGACAGCGCGTGGGAGTGTATCTTCATTGGCGTGCTACAGCGCCAATCACCCAATACCTCAAAGTATTTGTCCATACACTTAACGCAGATGGACAATTGGTCGCTCAACACGATGGCCTTCCGGCGCTGTGGACGTATCCCGTGCACCGCTGGGTCGAGGGGGAGACGGTGATAGATTTCCACCCACTGATCTTCGCGCCAGACGTGGGAGAAGGGCCATTCACGCTCCAGGTAGGATTTTACGGCGGCGAGACCGGCGAGCGCGTCCCGGTACAATCGGCAGATGAGATGTCGAACGACGCCATCGTGGTGACGCGATTCGTACTGCAGCATTGATAAGAATCAGCCACTACAGGGCGCAGCATAAGCCTGAAGTCGAGCCCGGTCACGCATCCTGCACTACCCAAAGGTAGACAACCCTCTAGAGTTACGCTATAATACCCCTCACAACACGATTCGAACCGCGCACAAGATCAGAGCATAGACAGAACAGGAGGTACCGCATGCCTCGATTTCAACGACCGACCGGCACGGTAGACGTATTGCCGGAAGAACAACCCTACTGGCACTATATACGAGACCGTGCCCGCCACCTGGCGGAACTGGCCGGTTTCGAGCGTCTGGACACGCCGATTTTCGAGGCCACCGAGGTGTTCGCCCGAGGCGTTGGGGCCGGCACGGACATTGTGGACAAAGAAATGTACTCATTCGAGGACAAAGGCGGGCATCGCATCACCCTACGCCCGGAATTCACCGCCGGGTTCATCCGCGCCTACCTCGAAAACGGGATGCACGTCCGTCCACAGCCCGTCAAACTCTACACCTTTGGCCCCTTATTCCGATACGAACGCCCACAGGCGGGCCGCTACCGCCAGCACACCCAATTCAACGTGGAGATCATCGGGGAGCAGGACCCTATGGCCGACCTCGAAGTGATGTTGCTGGCATGGGATGTTTACGCCGATTTGGGGTTCCGCGACCTGGCCTTCCAACTCAACTCTACCGGCTGTCCTCATTGCAAGCCGGGGTACATCGCCGAGTTGAAAGCATACTATAGCCATTATCAAGCGCAGATTTGCGACGATTGCCGCCGTCGCCTGGAACGTGCCCCCCTGCGAGTACTGGATTGTAAAGCTGAGGGATGCCAACCCATCATCGCCAATGCCCCGCACATCACAGACCACCTCTGTACCGAATGCGCGGATCACTTCGCCACCCTGCTAGAGTATCTCGACCTGCTGGGCCGCCGATACACCCTCAATCACCGGCTGGTACGCGGGCTGGATTACTACACCAAGACAGTGTTCGAAGTATGGGCCGCCGGGATCGGGGCACAAAGCGCCGTCTGCGGCGGCGGGCGGTACGACGGACTGGCCGAATTGCTCGGCGGTCCTCCCACCCCTGGCGTGGGGTTTGGCTCCGGGTTGGAGCGTATCATTATGGTGATGAAAGAGTTGGGAATCGAAGTACCGCCATTGGCCCATCCCCAGGTCTTTCTGGCCCACCTGGGACCTGCTGCTCAACGAGAGGCGCTCCGTCTAACGGACCGCTTGCGCCAGGCTGACATCGGCGTCTGGACCGCGTTCGGAGAGCGAGGTCTGCGAAGCCAGCTTCGAGAGGCCGGCAAACGGAATACACGCTACGTCCTCATCTTAGGGGAAAACGAGTTGCAGGCCGGCGTCGTAACAGTGCGAGATATGGAGGCCGGTGAACAATCCAAAGTCCCTCTACCGGAGCTGGTCGCCTGGTTGACGGCGCGCGTCTGAGCAAACAGGCAAACAGGCAAACGGGCAAGATGAACACAATCGCGGTCTTCTTCAACCCCCACATCGCCCCAGCCCATACTCTGGCCAATGAAATCATCACCTGGACGGCAAACCGGGGTTGGGGAAGCAACGCCTGGCCCATATCTGACGGACTGAACGACAAAGTATGGCAAGATGCCGACTACATCGTCACCCTGGGCGGGGACGGTTCAATCCTGCGGGCTGCACACCTGGCTGCGCCGCATGGCATCCCTTTGCTAGGAATCAATCTGGGGCGGGTGGGGTTTCTGACAGAATCCACCCCGGAAACGTGGCGGGCTGCCCTGTCCCAGGTGATGGCCGGGCGCTATTGGATCGAGGAGCGTATGATGCTCCACGTCGTCGCCCGGCGAGAGGGGAAAGTATTGGCCCAGGCCGAGGCATTGAACGACGTGGTAACCGGGCGGGGCGCTCGTGCCCAGGTCGTCCACCTGCACGTTCACATAGACGGGGGCCGGTTAGCGACCTATGTAGCCGATGGCCTGATCGTCGCCACACCGACCGGTAGCACAGCATACGCCCTGGCTGCAGGCGGGCCGATCCTTCCGCCACAATTGCGCAACATTTTGCTAGTACCGGTGGCTCCTCACCTGAGTATGGAGCGCCCGCTCGTACTGGATGAGGGCGTCACCGTCAATCTGACAGTCGCCGGACGACGACCTGCCGTGCTAACAGTGGATGGAGCGGTTCAAGCCGAGTTACAGGCTGACGACGAGGTTATCGTAGCTGCCAGTAAGCACCTCGCCCGCTTCGCGCGGGTGCAGGAACGGGCCTACTTCTATAAAACGTTATTGTCCAGATTATCCCCCCGCGATGGGGACAGCGACGGATAACACACTG
>CAZXVB010000064.1:0-10650 GCA_964643875.1 uncultured Anaerolineales bacterium
GTTCCCCCTACCGGCGACCTGGAGGCTTGGCCACGGGTGGGAGTTTTCCTGTGCGATTGCCGGGGAGAGATCGGCGAAGCGGTGGACCTGGAGGCGCTGGCGATGTACGCTGGAGGGTTGCGCGACGTGGTGTGGGTCCAACGTCTGGACAATGCCTGTCTTTCCGGCGGGGTGGCGACGATCTCCAATGCGATTGCCGAGCACGACCTGAACCGGGTCGTGTTGGCCGGGTGTGCCGCCCGTCTGTACGAGCCGACCTTCGCCCGTATGATGACCGAGGCCGGTTTGAGCGCCGGGCTATTGGAGCGGGTCAATCTGCGGGGGGAGGTGGCCTGGGTGCATGGGAACGGCAAAGGCGAAGGCGATGGCCACCGAGGAGCGGGAGACGCCGCCGCTGAGAAGGCACGGGAACTGTTGGCGATGGGAGTGGCCGGCGCGCGGCTGCGCAAGTCGCTTCCCGCCAGGCAAGCGCCGTCGGTGGCCGCCCGCGCCCTGGTGATCGGTGGCGGGTTGGCGGGGATGACGGCCGCGCTCACACTGGCCGATATGGGCTACGGCGTAGACCTGGTGGAACGGTCGGACAAGTTAGGGGGGCAGTTGCGAGAACTACGCTATACCCTCTCCGATCGGGATGACCCGGCTGCCTTTCTGGCTACCTTGACCCAACAGGTTGAGGCTCAGGCCCGGATCACCATCCATCGCCGGGCGCGGGTCACCGCTGTAGAGGGGACCGTCGGGCAGTTCGAGACGACGGTCGCATCTGCCGATGGGGAGCCGTTCCATCTGCAGCACGGCGCTATCGTCGTGGCGACCGGGGGGCGCGAGGTTCAACCGACCTCTTATCTCTACGGCCAGGATGCGCGCGTGCTGACGCAGCGGGAATTGGAGCATCGTCTGGCGGCTGGCGAGCCGATCCCGTCCCGTGTGGTGATGATTCAGTGCGTCGAGTCGCGGGAACCGGAGCGCCCCTATTGCAGTCGCATATGCTGTACCAAGGCTGTGATCAACGCTCTCGAGATCAAAAAGCACTATCCGCAGACCGACGTCTTTGTGCTCTACCGGGAGATGCGCACCTATGGCTTTCGGGAGGATGCCTACCGGGAAGCCCGACGGCAGGGCGTCGTCTTTTTGCGCTACGAACTGCCGGATCGTCCCCAGGTGACGGCGGGAGAGAACGGCCTGTCGGTACGGTGGCGAGAGCCGGTAGCAGGCGATGAGGTGCTCATCGAGGCAGAGATGCTGGTGTTGAGCACGGGCATCGAGCCGTACCGGGAGGAGGCCCAGGCGCTGGCGGACATCCTGGAGGTTCCCCTGGACGCCAATGGGTTCTTCAAGGAGGAATACCCCAAGATGCGCCCGTTGGATTTCACCCGGCGCGGGATTTTCGTATGTGGCTTGGCCCACTCACCACGGGCGGCCGATGAGACGATTACCCAGGCGCGGGCCGCTGCTATGCGGGCCGCCGCCGTGTTGACCCAGACGGAGAGATCGGCGGTGACCTCCGCTGTGGCCACAGTCTCAATCAAGCGCTGCTCGGCCTGTGGGCTGTGCGTCGAAGCCTGTCCCTTCGGGGCGCGGGTGTTGGAGCCAGGTGCCCTTTATGCCGAGGTGATCGAGACCCTTTGCCAGGGCTGTGGAACGTGTGTGGCCATTTGTCCCAACAAAGCCAGTGGCCAGCGTGAGGTCGAAGTAAAACAAATCTACGAAATGTTGCACGCCGTGTCCCTGTAGGGGCAGGTCTTGTATCTCCCCCGGCAGGATCATCGTGAGTGAGAAATGACTACTGAAGCGACCGAACAAGATACCGTAGGGGCCGTGTTGGTCGTCGGAGCCGGCATCGGCGGGATGCAGGCTTCTCTCGACCTGGCGGAAGTTGGCTTGAAAGTCTACCTGGTGGACCGCAGTCCGGCCATCGGTGGGGTGATGGCCCAATTGGACAAGACGTTTCCCACCAACGATTGTGCGATGTGCATCCTGGCTCCCAAACTGGTGGAGTGTGGGCGTCATCCCAACATCGAGGTTCTGACATATGCCGAGTTGGAAGACCTGGTGGGTGAGCCGGGGCATTTCACTGCCCGCGTCCGGCAGCATCCCCGCTACGTGGATGTGGACGAGTGCACCGGTTGTGGCGATTGTGCGGCCGTCTGCCCGGTCGTGCGCCCGGACCGCTTCAACGAGGGGATGACGGAGCGGCGGGCGATCTACAAACTCTATCCCCAGGCGATCCCCAATGCGTATGTGATCGAAAAGCGCGGCCGAGCGCCCTGTCGGGATGCCTGCCCTATCGCTCAGCGGGCACAGGGGTACATCGCTCTCATTCGCGAAGGACGCTTCGCCGACGCCTATCGCACCATCCGGGAGGAAAACCCGTTCCCGTCGGTCTGTGGGCGCATTTGCAATCACCGCTGTGAGGATGCCTGTTCGCGGGGCAAGGTGGACGCTCCGGTGAGCATTATGCGCCTCAAGCGTTTCGTGGCCGATTGGGCGCGGGAGCATCCGGACGAAGTGCTCCCCTTCCGACCTGAGCCGGCCGCCCCGACCGGCAAGCGGGTGGCCGTGGTCGGCGCGGGACCGGCCGGACTGACGTGCGCTTACGACCTGGCATTGGCCGGGCACGCCGTCACGGTCTTCGAGGCCCTGCCGGTGGCCGGTGGGATGATGCGGGTCGGCATCCCGGCCTATCGCCTGCCCCATGAGGTATTGCAGCAGGAGATCAATGACCTGTTGGCCGTTGGTGCAGAGGGCATAGACCTGCGCCTCGGTCAACGGGTGGACGATGCGGCCGCGCTGCTGGAGACGGGGTACGACGCCGTTTTCGTGGCCGTGGGGGCGCAGCGGGGCGTGCGGCTGCCCATCCCCGGCGCTGATTTGCCGGAGGTGACCGTAGCGACCGACTTCCTCCGCCAGGTCGCGCTGGACGACGAGACGGCGCTCCCGGTGGCCGGGAAGCGGGTGTTGGTGCTGGGCGGCGGCAACGTCGCTGTGGATGCTGCGATGAGCGCGGTTCGACTGGGCGCTTCCTGGGTGGGAATGGCCTGCCTGGAAGGGCGGGACGTGATGCCGGCCCACGAGTGGGAGATCCAGGATGCGCTGGATGAGGGTGTGGCCCTGTTCCCCTCCCGTACCTTCAAGGAGATCACGGCCGCCGGGGGCCACGTGAGCGGCGTGCGCTGCGCGGAAGTGGATTTCCGGGGCTTTGTGGATGGGCGTCCCGATTTCGATGAGCTACCCGACAGCGAAACGGTGATCGCGGCCGACATAGTCATCTTCGCCATTGGACAGCGGCCCGATCTCTCCTGCTTGCCGGCGGAGATGCGGGCGCGGGATCGGTTTGCCGTGGTGGATCGGGAGACGCTGGCGACTGAGATAGATGGCCTGTTCGCCGGGGGGGACGTGGTGACGGGAACCGCGTTCGTGGTGGACGCGATTGCCGCCGGTCATCAGGCGGCCCGCTCTATTGGTGCCTATCTGGAAGGGCGTGCGTTGCCGGCGGCAGAGCAGCCGGTGGAAATCGCGGAGATGAGCGCGGACGAGGCACGGGCGAAGGTCGCGCGGGGGGAGGCGAGCGAGACCACCCGTTGGCCCGACGACGCGGCGCGGCGTTCTCCGGATGAGCGGGCGCGCGATTTTGGCGAAATCTATGGGGGGATGAGCGAGGCCGAGGCGCGAGCCGAGGCGGCTCGCTGTCTCTCCTGTGGGGTGTGCTCCGAGTGCTTCCAATGTGTCTACGCCTGCCAAAAGCACTGCATCCAGCATGAGATGGAGGAGAAAGTGCTGGAGTTGGACGTCGGGGCGGTGATCCTGACACCGGGGGCCGAGACGATGCCTGGCGACATCCGACCGGAGTTTGGCTATGGCCGCTGGTCCAACGTAATCACCAGCATCGAATTCGAGCGTATCCTTTCGGCCACCGGCCCCTGGGAAGGGGAGATCCGCCGTCCATCAGATGGAAGCCATCCCCGCCGTATCGCTTTCATCCAGTGCGTGGGGTCGCGGGATGCGGCTTGCGATCACGGGTATTGCTCGGCGGTTTGCTGTATGTACGCCGTCAAGGAGGCGGTCATCGCCAGGGAGCACGCCCCGGACGTGGAGTCAACCCTGTTTTACATAGATGTTCGTTCGTTTGGTAAGGGGTTCGAGCAGTACATTGAGCGGGCCGAGCGGGAGTATGGTGTGCGCTTCATTCAGAGTATGGTCTCTTCGGTCAAGCACGTGCCCCAGACGGGCAACTTGCGGATCGAATACGTCACGCCGGGGGGCGACAAGCTCACGGAGGAGTTCGAGCTGGTGGTGCTTTCGGTGGGCTTACAGCCGCCGGATGGGGCGCGGGAGTTGGCCTCTCGGTTGGGGGTGGAGTTGAACGCGTATGGCTTTGCCGCCCCACCGCCCTTCCAACCGGGGTGCACCAGCCGGCCAGGGGTCTTTGTCGCCGGGCCGTTCAGTGAGCCGAAAGACATCCCGGAGACGGTGATTGAGGCCTCTTGTGCCGCCGCTCAGGCGTCGGCCCTGTTGGCCTCGGCCCGGGGTACGTTGGTGGAAGAGAAAACTTACCCGCCGGAGCGGAACGTGAGCGAGGAGGAGGCCCGTGTAGGGGTCTTTGTCTGTCATTGCGGCATCAACATCGGCGGCGTGGTGGACGTGCCGGCGGTGGTGGAGTACGCGGCCCAGCTACCGGGGGTGACCTACGCCGAGCATAACCTTTACACTTGTTCCCAGGATACCCAGCAGCGTATTCAGGAGCGGATCGCCGAGCACGGCCTGAACCGGGTGGTGGTTGCTTCCTGCACACCCCGCACTCACGAGCCGTTGTTCCAGGCGACCATTCGCGCTGCCGGATTAAACCCCCATCTGTTCGAGATGACCAACATCCGCGAGCAAGTCTCGTGGGTGCATCGGGAGAGCGCAAACGTGGCTACTGAGAAGGCGGAGGAATTGGTGCGTATGGCGGTGGCCAAGGCTCGCAAGTTGCGTCCCATCCAGCACATGAGTTTCGATGTGACTCCGGCAGCTCTGGTGATCGGTGGGGGGCTGGGCGGGATGACGGCCGCGCAGACCTTGGCCGAGCAAGGCTTCGACGTGACCCTGGTGGAGCGCGAGCCGGTGTTGGGCGGGAATCTGCGGCACATTTACACGCCATTGCCGGGTGCTGCCGATCCGCAGGCGCTCTTGAAGGATATGATCGCGGCTGTCTCCACCCATCCGCGCATCACCGTGCTGACCGGCGCGGAGGTGGTGGACGTCGGCGGGTACGTGGGACAGTATCGCACCCACGTTCGTTTGGAGGATGGTCGTCAGAAAGAGATCGTGCACGGGGCGGTCGTCGTTGCCACCGGGGCGCGGGAAGTCTCCCCCGCCTCCATCCCGCCGGAATACCGGTATGGGTTGGACGAGCGGATCATCACTCAGCGGGAGTTGGAGGAGCGCCTGACCGCAGATGAGACCTTCCAGCCCCGGCGGGTCGTGATGGTGCAGTGTGTTGGTTCGCGGGATGCGCAGCATCCCTACTGTTCGCGCATTTGTTGCACCGAGGCGATCAAGAACGCGCTGATCCTCAAGGCCCGGAATCCCGCTGTGGAGGTGTGTATCCTCTACCGGGACATCCGTACCTTTGGTTTTCGGGAACAGTACTACCGGCAGGCCAGGCGGCAGGGCGTGACTTTTATCCGCTATGATGCGGACAGACCACCGGCCGTGGCCTCGGCGGATGGGGATGGATTGGTGGTGACGGTGTGGGACACGTTGCTGGGCGCGGAGGTGCGCCTGGAGTCGGACACGGTCGTGCTTTCCACCGGCATAGAGTCGCTCCCCGAAAACGAGGCTTTGGCCCAGATTTTGAAGGTACCTCTGGATGGTGATGGGTTCTTCCTGGAGGCGCACGTTAAGCTGCGATCGTTGGACTTTGCTGCCGATGGCGTTTTCCTGTGTGGCCTGGCCCACTCGCCACGTTTCCTGGACGAGACGATAGCCCAGGCCCGAGGGGCAGCAATGCGAGCGGCGACGTTGCTTTCCAAGGAGCGTTTGGAGGCCACGCCGATCACCGCGCGGGTGGACCCGTTGTTGTGTTCCAATTGTGGGTTGTGCATCGAGGTCTGTCCGTACGATGCGCGGGTGCGGGTCCCCCGTCCATCCCCCCCGTTGCCGTTAGCCCTGGGCGGCGGCGGGAACGATGAATACGTCCAGGTGATCGAAGTACTTTGTCAGGGTTGTGGGGCTTGTATTGCTATCTGTCCCAACAAGGCCAGCCAGCAAAAGGGATTCGAGGTGATGCAGGTTTATGGGATGTTGGATGCCGTCAGTCTGTGACGGAGCAGTCAGCACCCAAGGACGCAAGGAGATGACAGAAGTGAAATCTCACACTACGGAACCGGCCGCGTTGGTGATCGGAGGGGGCATTGCCGGCATTCAGGCGGCGCTGGATATCGCCGACGCGGGCTTCAAAGTGTATCTGGTTGAGCGGGAACCGTCCATCGGGGGACGGATGGCACAGTTGGATAAGACCTTCCCGACGTTGGATTGTTCTTCCTGTATTCTGACGCCCAAAATGGTGGACGTGGGGCGGCATCCCAACATTGAGCTGATGACCTATTCCGAGGTTGTCTCTGTGGATGGGAACCGACCTGACGGGTTCCAGGTGCGGGTGCGGCAGAAACCCCGATACGTGGATGTGGACAAGTGTACCGGGTGTGGCGCGTGTGCGGCGGCTTGCCGTATGAAGGGCCGCATCGTGAACGATTTCGATGAGGGGATCTCGAAACGCTCGTCTATCTACGTACCGTTCCCGCAGGCTGTGCCACTCAAATACACTATTGACCCCAATGCCTGTCTGTTCTTGACGCGGGGGCGGTGCGGCAAAACGTTCCTGTGCAAGGATGCTTGTCCGGCCGATGCCATTGATTTCGACCAGCAGGAGGTACTGGTTGATCTGGAGGTGGGCGCGATCATCGTCGCCACAGGGTTCGACCTGATGGACCCACGCCAGAAGCCGGAGTTCGGCTATGGCGTCTACCCGCAGGTAATGACCGGGATCGAGTTCGAGCGTCTGTCCTCGGCTTCTGGCCCGACGATGGGCAAGATCATCGTGGATGGTAAGTCACCCAAGGATGTGGTCTTCATCAAGTGCGTCGGTTCCCGCGATCCACATACCGGCGTCCCCTATTGCTCGCGCGTCTGTTGCATGTACACGGCCAAGCACGCCCACCTGGTGCGGGACAAGCTCCCCGATGCCCGCATCACGGTTTTCTATATGGATGTGCGGGCCTTCGGCAAGGGGTACGAGGAGTTTTACGACCGGGTGCGTCACGAGGGCGTGGTCTATCGGCGGGGGGAGCCGTCGGAGATCTACCGGCGGGGGGATAAGTTGGTCGTGCTGGCGGAGGATACGATGTTGGGAAAGCCGGTGGAGGTGGAGGCTGATCTGGTGGTCTTGGCAACGGCGGTCGTTCCCCGCGCGGACGAGGCAGATGTGGCCGCCCTGCTGGGGCTGGAGCGCTCGCCGGAAGGATTTTTCCAGGAGGCGCACGCCAAATTCCGACCGGTGGATACAAACGTGGACGGGGTCTTCCTGGCCGGTTGCTGCCAGGGGCCGAAGGATATTCCAGATACCGTCGCCCAGGCGAAAGCGGCGGCCTCTTCGGCGTTGCAGGTGTTGGTGCAGCGCCAGGTGCGTAGTTGAAGGAGGATGACGTTGAAGACAAAAGCGATGGTCGAACAGTTGGAGCTGATGGGGTGCATTCAATGTGGTAAGTGCACCGGTGGCTGTCCTGTGGCCCGGAAGACAACCCTCAACATCCGGCGCTTGATCTACGATATGTTGATCGAGCCGGAGATGGACGTCAGTGCGCATCCAGAGCTGTGGGATTGCACCAGTTGTTTCACGTGTGTGGAGCGTTGTCCCAAGGATGTGCGGCCGGCCGAGTTGATCATCAGCCTACGGGGTGAGTTGGTCGAAGGCGGACGTATCCCGGAGACGATTGGCGCGGCCCTGATGGGTGTCTTTCGACAGGGAAATCCCTCCGGTATGGCCCGTGAGGACCGCACCGCCTGGGCGGAGGGACTGGAGATCAAGAGTGCTCAGGCCGGGTGTGAGGTGCTCTACTTTGTCTGCTGCACGGCCTCGTATGACCTGCGCGTCCAGCCAGTGGCGCAGGCATTGGTGCGGGCCTTTCAGGCCGCCGACGTGGACTTCGGTACGTTAGGTATCGAGGAGACTTGCTGCGGCAACGAGGTACGGCGAATCGGTGAGGTGGGTCTGTTTGAGATGCTCGTCGAGGAGAACGGTGAGATGATTCGGGAAGTCGCTCCGCAGCGTCTGGTGACCACTTCGCCCCATTGTTTCAACACCTTCAAGAACGAGTACGGCCTGGGCGAGGATGGGATCGAGGTGCTGCATTACACCCAATTCATCGCCGAGCTGATCGCCCAGGGCCGGCTGACGTTTTCCAATCAAGTCCCCCGCAAAGTGACGTACCACGATCCGTGCTTCCTGGGCAAGCAGAACCACGTTTTCGACGAGCCGCGGGCGATTCTGCAGGCCATTCCGGGCGTCGAATTGGTGGAGATGGACAGGAACCGGGAGCGGAGTCTGTGCTGTGAGGGAGGCGGTGGTCGGATGTGGGCCGAGGGGACGAACCTGGAGGAGCGCCTGGCATTCCAGCGGGTGAAAGAGGCGGCCGAGACCGGCGCTGAGGTGTTGGCCGTTGCTTGTCCGTTTTGCCTGTTGACGTTGGAGGATGCGGTCAAAGTCCAGGGGTTGGATGAGCAACTTCAGGTGATGGATATTATGGAGTTGGTCAACCTGGCGCTAGAGTGAGACTAGAACGCTGGAGGCGCTATGTCGCAAGCGACGCAATCGAAACCGCGTATTGGGGTGTACATTTGTCATTGCGGTGTGAATATATCGGCAACGGTTGATGTGCAGGATGTGGCTGCATACGCGGCTACGTTGCCGGGGGTGGTCGTGGCCCGTGATTATCTCTACATGTGTTCGGACCCCGGTCAAGGCCTGATCCAGCAGGATATCGAGACGTATGGTTTGAACCGCGTGGTGGTTGCCTCCTGTTCCCCCCGCATGCACGAGCCGACCTTTCGGGGGGCCGCTCAGCAGAAAGGGTTGAATCCGTATCTGGTCGAGATGGCCAACATCCGGGAACAATGCTCCTGGGTGCACAGTGACCGGGTGGCAGCGACTTCCAAAGCCAAGGCTCTGGTGGCTTCGGTGGTGGCCAAGGCGGCCCGTCTGGAACCCTTGCAAGCGCGGGAGGTCGGTGTGACGCCGGCGGCCGTCGTGATCGGCGGCGGTGTGGCCGGTATGATGGCCGCGTTGGATGTGGCCGAGGCCGGCTTTCCCGTTCATCTGGTAGAGCGCAGCGACCATCTCGGTGGGCGGGTGGCGGAACTGAACCGGACCTTCCCGACGTTGGAGTCGGTGGCCGATCTGCTGGGGCCGGTGATCGAGCGCGTGAGATCGCATCCCAACATCACCGTGATGCTCTCCTCTCAGGTGACGGAGGTCTCCGGTTACGTTGGTAACTTCGAGCTTCAGGTGACCGCTGCCGATGGCGCTACGTCTACGGTGGCCGCCGGGGCGATCATCCTGGCGACCGGGTACGATGTTTTCGATCCGCACCGCAAGCCGGAGCTGGGGTATGGCCAGTATCCCCAGGTGATCACTTCGTTAGAGATGGAACAGCGACTGCATGCTGGTGACGTGTCGGTCAACGGGCGCGTCCCCAGGAAGGTGGCGTTCATTCAGTGTGTCGGCTCGCGGGATGCACAGGTCGGGAATCCGTATTGCTCGCGGGTCTGTTGTATGTACACTGCCAAACAATCCCTGTTGGCCAAGGAGCTTTTGCCCGATGCCGAGGTGACGGTGTTCTATATGGATGTGCGCACGTTTGGCAAGGGGGCTGAGGAGTTTTGGGATGAGGCTCGCTCCAGGGGGGTGCGGTATCGCAGGGGGAACATCTCCGAGATCAACCGCCGTGGCGACGGGGTCGTGTTGATCGGGGAGGATACGTTGCTGGGGAAGCCGATGGATTACGAGGCCGATCTGGTGGTGTTGGCGGTGGGGATGGAGGCCAGGGCGGATACCGGCGCGCTCTCCAGCCTGTTCAAGTTGCCGCGCTCGGCAGATGGGTTCTTCCTGGAGATTCACCCCAAGCTGCGACCGGTGGATACGGCTGTGGATGGAGTCTTCCTGGCGGGTTGCTGCCAGGGGCCGAAGGATATCCCCGATACCGTCGCGCAGGCTAAGGCGGCCGCCTCCTCGGCGTTGATCCCCCTGATTCGGGGCGTTGTACCGGGGGAGTCGGCCACGGCGGTGGTGGACGTGGAGTTATGCGCCGGATGTGGGATGTGCGTGGACGTCTGCCCGTATGGGGCGGCGGCGCTTGATGAGGGATGGGGCATCTCGCAGATCAATCCGGTGCTGTGCAAAGGATGTGGGGCGTGCGCCTCGGCTTGTCCCTCCAAGGCGATTCGGTTGCAACACTTTACGCCCTTGCAGATCCTCTCGCAGGTGGATATGTTGGTAGGGTAGTTAATATGTTCCCCGGCATACCACCAGGGAAAAGATTTGGGTGTGTTTCAACTGAGTTAGAGACCCTCCCGCAGGTTGAACTCAAAGGCGATTTATGCGCGGATTTGCCTTCA
>CAZXVB010000065.1:0-10477 GCA_964643875.1 uncultured Anaerolineales bacterium
AACCTGCGGGAGGGTTGCCCACTTTCCAACTGAAATGAAACGCACCCGTTTGATTTACAGATACCGGGACTCCCCCCGATGGGTCAATTCCCGCACTATGGCCCGGATGTCCTGTTCTCGGTCACGGGGGCAAATCATCAAGGCATCGTCAGTGTCCACGATCACCATGCCCTCCAAACCGATGGTAGCCACCAGGCGATGGTCGTCTGTGCTGAATACCAGGGTCTCGTGGGTGTCTATACCCACGTGCCGACCGACGACCGTATTCTTAGCCTCGTCCGAGGATAGTAATTCCATCAAACTGGACCAACTGCCCACGTCCGACCAACCGATGTCCACCGGAATGACGGCTACGTCGTCCGCCCCTTCCATCACCCCATAGTCAATGGTCTGTTTCTCGATTTGCGGCCAGACCCGCCGCAACGTTGCTTCGTAGCCGGGTGTATCCAACGTGACTGCCACTGACATCAGTTGAGCGTAGAAGGTGGGCATCTGTCGTTCGAACTCCGCCATAATTCGAGAGATCTGCCAGATGAACATACCACTGTTCCAGGAGTATTCCCCACTCTCCACCATGTGGAAAGCCGTCTCTGGACCAGGTTTCTCGGTGAACCTGGCAGCCCGAAAGACCTCGAAACCGGCGACTGTTCCCAGAGACGCTCCCTGTTGGATGTACCCATAGCCGGTAGAGGGGGATGAGGGCGTGATTCCCAATGTGACCAGGTGGCCATCCTCGGCCACCTCGACCGCCGCCACCAGCACCTGGCGGAAGCGTTCGACGTCGGAGATGAAATGGTCGGCAGTCAGCACTGCCATCACGGCCTCAGGGTCCCGACGCTGGAGGTGGATGGCTCCCAGCCCAATGGCGGGCGCTGTCCCCCGTCCCTCCGGCTCAACGATGAAGTTCTCCGGCGGTAACTCAGGTGCCTGGCGCGACAACATCTCGACGTGTTCCGTGCCGGTCACCACGAAGATCTGCTCTGGTTGCAGGATCGGAGCCAGGCGATCTACCGCGTGCTCGAACATCGTCCGCTCGCCGATCAACTTGAGGGATTGTTTGGGACGATCCCGTCGGCTGAGCGGCCACAGGCGCGTGCCCACACCACCGGCCATAATCAATGCATAAAAATCCATATCTTGCCCCTCAATCTATTACGTACTCCACGCTTGGCTCCCGGGCGACTACGTATTTCATCCCGCCGACCTGACGCACCATACCTTTCAGTTCCATCAGCGCCAGTGTGCTGCTGACTTCTGCAATAGGCAGGCCAACCTCCCGCCCCAGGTCGTCCACGTGTACCGGCTCGGCGGAAAGATGAGCAAGCAAGGCTGTCTCGGTTTCATTCGTCGGGAGTACCTGCCGTGCCTCGACTTGCACGGCGACCATCGTCAGATTTAACTCCTCCAGGATATCATCCGGCCGCGTCACCATCTTGGCGCCATCCTGAATCAGCCGATTGGTGCCCATACTGCTCTGTCTGAAAATGGGGCCAGGGACGGCGAATACATCCCGTCCCTGTTCAGCGGCGAAGTCGGCCGTGATCAAAGCCCCACTTCGTTCTCCAGCTTCCACCACCAACACGCCTAGACTCAGCCCACTGATAATCCGATTACGCGGCGGGAAATTTTTTCCCTCTGGTTGGGTGCCGATTGGATAGTCGCTGACCAATGCGCCATGCTGAGTGATCTGGTAGGCCAGGTTGCGGTATTCAGGTGGATAGATCTGGTCCACGCCACACCCCAGCACAGCAATTGTGCGACCACCGGCATCCAATGCAGCCCGGTGAGCCTCTCCATCTATGCCCCGCGCCAGCCCGCTGACGATGGTTACACCGCTGCGTGCCAACGCAGACGACAAACGGCGGGCGGCTTCCCGGCCATAGTTGGAGGCCCGTCGTGTGCCGACCACGGCTACTGCCCATGCATCTTCCTCGGTGATTGTGCCCCGCACATAGAGCACCGGGGGGGGATCGTGGATCTCGTATAACAGGCGGGGATATCCCGGTGACTCCCAGGTCAATATCTCTGCGTTAGCCGCCGCCACCCGCTCCAATTCGCGGTCCAGGTCCAGCGTAGAGCGGGCCGTCAACAGGTTCCCCAGGGAACGACGGTCTAGCCCGGCGCTCCGGAGTTCGTCAGATGGGGCATGCCAGGCCGTGCGGATATCTCCGAAGTAGTCCAGCAATGCCCGTAGTCGGTTGGGGCCGATGCCGGCTACTCGATTGAAGCCGATCCAGTACCGTAGATGGGGAGATGTGTCCATGCTTTGATTCCCCCAATTTTTGCCCTTGACCTATCTTTCACCGGGCAACATGCCGGGCAAGGGATGTACCACCATCCGGCCAGAGGCGACATCGAGAGATAGTACCACTTCGTCCACGTCCGGCAAAAGGACCTCTCCCAGGGGGCCTTGCACGATTAAAACATCGTTGGCCTTGGTTTCGATGATGTCCACGACCGTTCCCAATTTACGACCGTCGTCTGTCTCCACCCGTATTCCGATGATTTGAAAGAGGTAACACTCCCCTTCTTTCAATGGGGCAGCGGCTTCGATTGGAATCTGGACGAACAGCCCACGCAACGTTTCTGCCGTGCTGCGGTCGTCGCAGCCGGCCAGCTTCAACAGCACCACGTCCTGATGAAATCGCATACCTTCGACCAGGTATTGTTGCAAGCGCTGGTCTTCGCCCACAGCTCCCACGTAGAGGTAGCGGTGCATCGGCAGTCGCTCTGGGTAATCGGTCAGGATTTTGACTCGCACTTCCCCCCGCACACCGTGAGGACGTACGATTTGCCCAACCAACAAATAACGAGGCTCAGGCATTCCTACTCCTCCTGAGCCCCTTTTGAGCTCCTGTAATGACGCCAGGCTGACCTACGTTCATTCAAGCTTACATGATCTCCAACGATACCCGTTTGCCCTGCTTGGCGGCGAGCACGCGGAGCAACGTCCGCATTGCGTTGACGGTGCGACCGTTCTTCCCAATGACACGCCCCATATCCTCTGGACCAACGCGCAATTCCAGGGACACACTGTTCTTGCCCTCGAACTCGGAAACATGCACCTGATAAGGGTCATCCACCAGCGACTTGGCAATGAATTCGACCAGTCCTTTCAAAGAAGCTTGTGTGGTTGCCATAACTTCCTCCTGACTGTATGCCACGCAGATGGCGTCGGACGGAATGAGTCCATCGAATGCGGGCTTTGGAATCGAGAGAATGAGCTGTACGTAACGAGAACTTGTTTGTGTGCCTGCTCGGCCTCCCCTTCTTGAGCAAGGTCGGTAAGCATCACCAAGCCCCCATCAGAGACGCCGAAGCGCTTACTACAAACCGAGTGGCCTCTCTCGTCTATTCCGTACCTTCCGTGCCTTCTACTTCTTCTCCCTCTTCTTCCTCAATTTCTTCCGTTAGCTCTTCTTCGGCAACGGCAGCAGCTTCGATAGTGTCATCGCTCACGCTTTCTGCCTCGGCTGCCAATGTTTCCAAGGATTCGCCTTGCTTCAGGCGTTCGAAGCGAGCCAGCGTCCCCCAATTTTTGAGCAGCCGGCGTACTGCTTCCGTCGGTTGTGCTCCCACGCTCAACCAATGGAGTGCCCGCTCCTCTCGAATCATCACGGTTTCCGGCTCGGTGCGCGGATTGTAAAAGCCGATTACCTCGATGAAACGACCGTCTCGAGGTGATTGTGCATCGGCCACCACAATTCGGTAACTGGGTTGTTTCTTTGCGCCTACGCGACGCAATCGAATCTTAACCATAATCCTCCTGTATTCTGATTATAATTTTCACGATTTTGTGTGGAACAGAAGTATACAGTGAAGTGCGTGACTGCCCGGATAAATCATCCAAACATACGCATAATGCCACGCATTCCCCCTCTGCCTTTGCTTAACTGCTTCATCATCTGTTGTACCTGCCGGAACTGTTTCAGCAGGGCATTGACTTCTTGTACCGTCGTACCGCTGCCTTTAGCAATCCGTTTCTTGCGACTGGAGTTGATGATCCGTGGATTGCGGCGCTCCTCCGGCGTCATCGAGAGAATGATGGCTTCGATTCGCCGAAACTGACGGTCGGTCATGTCCGGCGACACTTGTTGACCGAGTGAACTCAACCCTGGAATCATTTCGATTAGTTGGCTCAACGGCCCCATCTGACGAATTTGTTGGAATTGCTCCAGGAAGTCCTCCAATGTAAAACTGGCTGTTCGGAGTTTTTCTTCCATCCGGGCCGCCTGTTCGGCATCGAACGCCGCTTCCGCCCGCTCAATCAGGGTCAGGACATCCCCCATTCCCAAAATGCGGGAAGCGAGCCGATCGGGGTGAAACTCCTCCAGGGCATCAGTCTTTTCACCCGTGCCCAGGAATTTGATGGGCACGTTGGTGACTGCCCGCATACTGATGGCGGCTCCTCCGCGTGCGTCGCCATCCACTTTGGTCAGGATCAAGCCGGTCAAGCCGATTTGCTGGTGGAACCCTGCCGCTACGTTGACTGCTTCCTGGCCGGTCATTGCATCGGCCACCAACAGCGTCTCTACCGGCTGGGTCTCCCGTTTCACCGCTTTCAATTCGTCCATCATCTCCGGGTCGATTTGCAGGCGGCCAGCGGTATCCAGAATCACCACATCATACCCCCGGCGGCGTGCCTCCCGAACGCCGTGGGTACAGATTTTGGGAGGAGCCACGTTGCTCCCCTCACTGTAGACCGGCAACTCCAATTGCCGTCCCAGCACCTCCAGTTGGGTAACGGCTGCCGGACGATATGTATCGCCGGCCACCAGCAATGGCAATCGCCCTCCCTGTTTGAGATGACGGGCCAACTTGGCGGCTGTAGTCGTCTTGCCGGACCCCTGTAGACCAACCAGCATAATGACGTGTGGGGCCGATCCGGTCAATTCCAGACGCCCTGGTGTGCCCAAAGTGGCGACCAGTTCCTCGTGTACGATCTTGATCACTTGTTGGGCCGGGCTTAGGCTCTTGGTGATCTCGGCGCCAATCGCTTGTTCTCGCACACGGTTGATGAAGTCCTTCACAACTTTGTAATGTACATCGGCTTCCAACAGGGCCAGTCGGATTTCTCGCAGCACTTCCTCCACATCCGACTCTCGGAGGATGCCACGTTTACCCAACCGTTTGAACACTGCCTGGAGTTTATCGCTTAAGCTCTCGAACATCGCTTTGATTTATGCTCCTATAGGCAACTATGCGTCGCCAACCGATGACGGAACGATTGTAATGTAAAAGCCCTGATTCGTCAAGTAGTAAATGCTGTAGCCTGCCCCTTTCCTTGCCTATCGGTAGGGTTGTGCTACAATGTTCTTGTCGGTGGTGGGTGAAGCCGACCTTTGGAGAGTTGATAGGCGTCCCGGCGGTCTTGGTGACGTATATGCCAGGCTCTCGGTATCTATTGTGCGACAGTACTTTTGCAGATTTCACAAAGTGGCTTAGCTCCCCCCGTGGAACGGAGGGAGGACAGGCTCCCCCCCTGCGAGCGGGGGGGACTGAGGGGGGCAGGCTTCCCCCCTGCGAGCGGGGGGGACTGAGGGGGGGCGGATGCTTTGTAAAATGACGTTGGATCAGGAGGTGGTATTACGATGAGAGAACGAACGATTCGCCAGCCGGCTGTGGCCGGTCAATTCTACCCGGCAGACCGCGAACAAATTCGCTCGATGATCCGTCGCTATCTGGATGCAGCCTCACTGCCCGCCGATTTGGGCCGGGTGCGGGCCGTGATCACTCCCCATGCCGGCTACATCTACTCCGGCCCGACAGCAGCCTATGCCTTTAAGGCGCTTGCCCAACTCCCCGCTCGACGTTGGACTGTTTTCTTGCTCGGTCCGGCCCATCGTGTATACTTCCGGGGAGTGGCATTGGGAAATTACACTGCCTTCCGTACCCCCCTGGGAGACGTTCCCGTCGCTGTAGAACGAGTCGCGGAAATGTTGAGTCGTGCCCCATTGTATCTTCCCGTGCCGGAAGCCCACGTTCCCGAACATTGTCTGGAGGTAGAGATCCCCTTCTTGCAAATGGTGTTGCCGGATTTTCAATTGGTACCCATGTTGTTCGGCGATGTGGACCCCATCCGAGTAGGCCAGGATTTGATCCAGTATGTGGGAGAGGATGATTTGATCGTTGTCTCCAGTGACTTGAGCCACTTCTATCCTTACGACCAGGCCCGTCAACTCGATAAGGGGTGGCTGGAGGCGCTGCTTTCCGAGGACGAGATGGCCGTGCTTCACGGTGAAGCCTGTGGAAAGGCGCCGGCGACCGCGCTGATGGAGGTCGCCCGTCACAAAGGGTGGCGGCCTCACCTGTTGGACTATCGGACTTCTGGCGACACGGCTGGGGACAAAGGGCAGGTAGTGGGATACGCTTCAGTGGTATATACCGGGCCGGATTGATGAGGAGAAAACGATGTCACTGACCCGTCAAGAACAAGAGATACTGCTCTCTTTAGCCCGAGAGGCGATCACGCGGGCTGTTCATCGGCGAGAACCCCCACCGGTGCAATTGGAGCAATTGCCGCCGGCTTTACAGCAGCACGGAGCTAGCTTCGTCACGCTGACCAGGTACGGCGAATTGCGTGGTTGTATCGGTTCATTGGAAGCCATCCGGCCATTGGCGTTGGACGTGCAGGAAAATGCGCTCGCCGCTGCGCTTCACGATCCGCGCTTTCCTCCTCTTGGCCCGGATGAGTTGGACGACGTGCGGGTGGAGATCTCCGTGTTGAGCCCGTCCGTTCGCCTGGAATACGATGGGCCAGAAGATTTGATCGCCAAGCTCCGACCGGGGATTGACGGGGTGGTGATCGAGCAGGGATGGAACCGGGCGACTTTCCTTCCCCAGGTATGGGAAAAATTACCCGATCCCCATCAATTTCTGGAATACCTGTGTGCGAAGGCCTATCTGCCGGCCGACGCCTATCGCCGGCCCGGATTGAATGTATACACGTATCAGGTAGAGAAGTTTATGGAGGGAGAGGACGACAAAAGCAGGGAGTAAGGCCGGTTTTAGGCAGTTTTCAAAGAATTTCGATGGACCAATCCACCACTTGTACGTCCGGGTGATGAATCTCGATCCAGCGGATCGCCCGTTCGAGCACGGCGTAGACATGGTCGCTGTGGTTGGCAACCGTCACCACCGCGATCTCGGCCGATTGCCACACATCGTTGTGACCTATCTCAGCGGTGGCCAGGTTGAACTTGTGTCGTAACCGGCTCAGGATTGGTTTGATTCGACTTCGCTTTCCTTTGAGGGATCCATTGCCGGGTAAGTAAAGCTCAATGCGACACGTACCGATGACCATACTTGATCCGATGCCTGCTGCCATTTTCTGGCGTCGGGGCTTTTAGCACCGTTTTGTCCAGGTGGGGTGAGCGTATCGCTCGGCCCGCAACCTATTTGCCCGCTCCCACTCGACCTCAGTCAGCGTCCCTTCCTTCCACGTGATGTTCAGCGCTGCGGCGAAACCGGCCGCCAATGCCTGGGCGGCCTCCCCCCAGGGGACAGAGCGTTTCAGCACGTCGGCGATGGTTGTTGCGCGGGCACGCACCGCGACCGGGTCGGGGCGCGCCGTCAGATACGCACAGATGCGGGCGATGTCTCCTCCCAGAGGGATCGCGCCGTGTTGTAGCACGATGCTCTGCGAGCGCATTTGGGCGCTGCCCACCAGTTTTCGTCCCTTGACGGTGATCTCGTAATCGGAGGGCACCTCGAAACAGACCGGCTTTTCCAAACGATGGGAAGCCCGTCGGTCGGCCACGATGCCGGTAACACCCAGTTGGGTTAGACCCTGGACCAAACCGAGGCTGAGACGGCGGTAGCTCTCCACTACATTGCCCGTAGCGCGTGGATCCGCTTGCGGTACAATCACACTATAGGTCAACTCATCGGTGTGGAGGATCGCTTTGCCGCCGGTGGGACGTCGCACCAAGTCAAATCCAGCGGCTTTCAGGGCCATCCAATCCACATCGCTCACCGGTTGTCGCCGCCCCAGTGAAAGGCACGGTGGGGACCAGGCATACAACCGCAAGGTGGGGAGTGCGAGATCGTCCCGCACAGCAGAAAGGATTGCCTCGTCTATTGCCATATTGGTCGCTCCGTCCATTGGATCGGAGTAGACCAGCCGCCAAGTCGCCGAAGGATACATCATTATCGCCAATATGGAATACGCACTACTGTGAAATATTGTAACACATCTTGTTGTAAGGAGCAATCTTTGGCGGGCCATCCCTTCCAACGTGCCGCGTCCATTCGTCCATTTGACAAATAGGCCTCTCTGAGGTAGCATGGCCCTGGTCGTGCTAGACGGGGAGCTGGCGGTGCCCTGTACCCGCAATCCGCCATAGCGGGGTCGAACTCCCCTCTGAGGGCCGACTTACCTGATACTGCCGGTGTCAGGCGGTGTTGAAGATTGGGTCCTGTGCGGCGGAGGCCTTCGAACCCCGTCAGGTCCGGGAGGAAGCAGCGGTAAGGAGTCCCCTCTGGGCGCCACAGGGTCGCCTGGTCGGAGCTGGCTGGCTTCGGTAAGGCGGGTGGAGCGGTTCGACGGGGGGTGCACGACCATATAACACACACCCAGAGGCGGCAAATCGTTGAGCCGCCTCTGGGTGTGTGTACATTAGCTTGCGCTCACCGGACTATGGGTGTGCTGAGTGGCTATGTCACGGTTTCACTACCCGCCATATTGATCGGCAACCCTCCCGCAGGTTTGAAATTACGTCAGTTGTACGTGTATAGCCCCACATCAGGGCACAAAATGCCCCCAAACCGCTTCTGAACCTGCGGGAGGGTCAAAATGTCGGGTAGTGAGTGTCACGATAGCCAATCTTGGGGCTATCGAATTACGGAGGAGATGGAAATAGCCGTCGTTAGCGACTATAGCGACTATCATACTAAACCTTGGTCACGACGACATAGCCCCTATGCCCCGTTCCGTGGATGGGGGGTAGGGGGGCTGATCGCCTGGCTGTTGCTGGTGGCTGTTGTCGGGCTTGTGTATCGCCAAACACTGACCCCGGTCACGCTGATCGTGGATGGTCGAGCGATGGCGATGCGTACTTCGCAAGACACCATTTCGGCGTTTTTGGTCAACGCCGGGGTGACGTTGCGGCCTGAGGACATCGTTGTACCAGGAGATTTGAACCAGGCGCTGGAGCCGGGGGGACAAGTCATCGTCCGGCATGCTCAACCGGTTTACGTTTGCACCGACGGACAGGAAGCCCTCTTCTATACCCAGGCTACCTCCTGGGTGGATGTCCTGAACGAGGCCCGGGTCTCGGTCGGGCCGTATGACGAGGTGATTGTTGAGGGATGGCTGGCGGCGGAGGCAAGCGGAGTTGCTCCTGATGACCGACGGACGCCGGCCCGGATCACGGTGCGCCGGGCGACGCCGTTCCATGTGTACGAAGATGACCACAGGACCACGTTCTACTCCACAGCCTCGACGGTCGGTGAGGCACTGCGCCAAATTGGAATGACGCTGTACATGGCCGATGGTGTACGGCCGTCGCTAGGAGAGCCTTTGCAAGCCGGGATGGAAGTCCACATTCAACGTTCCCGGCCCGTGACTGTGCAGGTGGATGGCCGTACTCTCCGCGCTCGTACTCATCGTGAGTATGTTCGAGAAGTACTGGCCGACCTGGGGGTCGTGATGACCGGTCAGGACTACACTCGCCCCCCACTGGACGCTCCCTTGACAGAGGATACGACTATCCAGGTGGTGCGGGTGAGTGAAAAGTTCCTCGTTGAACAGGAGCCGATTCCCTACGAAACAATCTGGCAACCTGATCCCGATCTGGAAATTGATAATGAGCGCGTGATGCAGGAAGGGAGCCGGGGGGTGCTGGAGCGGCGTATCCGCGTGCAGTTGGAAGATGGTCAAGAGGTCTCTCGCACGGTGGATGGGACCTATGTACTGGTGCCGCCGACGACCAAGATTCTGGGATACGGGACCAAGATCGTCGTGCGCACCATTGATACTCCCTCTGGACCGGTGGAGTACTGGCGGAAGATCCGTATGTTGGCGACGTCGTATTCCGCCGGCACATCGGGCACCTCTCCCTCCAGTCCCTGGTATGGCCGCACCGCTACAGGGATGCAAATGCGTTTTGGAATTGTAGCCGTAGACCCGCGGGTGGTTCAACTCCACAGTCAGGTCTATGTGCCGGGATATGGGATCGGCCTGGCCGGGGATACCGGTGGGGCGATCAGGGGACGACGGATTGACCTGGGATACGACGACGACAACCTCGTGCTCTGGTATCGCTGGGTAGATGTCTACTTGTTGACGCCGGCGCCGCCACCGGATCAGATCAACTATCGCCTTGGGAAATAAGCAGGGATAGTAACTGCTCAGGTTACTTCTGTTAGCGATTGAAATCGCTTCTGAAATCGCTTCTGGAGGGCTGGCAGCCAAGCGTTCATCTGCGTGGACAGGCGCGCCCACGCAGGTGGACAGCCAGCTTTAGCTCCTCAGGCG
>CAZXVB010000066.1:0-10186 GCA_964643875.1 uncultured Anaerolineales bacterium
CGTTCACGCCGGATCACAATCCGGCGCATAGGCATAAGTGTATTTAAGGAGGTGATGTCTATTCTATTGGCGAAGTGGCGAATAGGGGTAAGCATTCTGGTTGATTGAGTTAACCGCTAAATTGGAAAAGATCGAAAAAGGAGGAGAGTCATGACCAAACGTTTGTGGTATGTGCTAGGCATTTTGCTCGTAGCGGCAATGGTGCTTTCTGCCTGCGGGCCGGCAAAGACGCCAGAGCCAACGGAAGAACCCTCTGTGGAAGAACCAACCCCGGAAGCTGAAGAGGAAGAATTTGTATTTGGCGTGATCCTGGTTGGCCCCTACAACGACCATGGTTGGAGTGAAGCCCACTACACGGCCGCCGAGTATGTGACCGAAAAGTTGCCCAACACCCGCTTCGTCTATCTGGACAAGCTCAATCCCGCCGATCGGCCGGAGACAACTCTGGAGCAGGCGGTGGACGATATGGTTTCTCAGGGTGCTCAGGTGATTTTCACCACCTCCGACGACTTCAAGGAGGATACGGACTTGGCAGCCGAGAAATATCCAGATGTCGTCTTCGTTCACATCTCCGGCGATCACGTGTTGACCGGCGACGCGCCACCCAACGTGGACAACTACATGGGCAAAATGCCGTATGGCAAGATGATCGCCGGTTGTACGGCCGCCCTGGCGACCGAGACCGGCACGATTGGCTACGTCGGGCCACTGATCAACGAGGAGACCCGCCGTCTGGCATCGTCGGTTTACCTGGGAGCGCGCTATTGCTACGAGAATTACCGTGGAAAGGACCCGGACGATCTGCGCTTCATCGTGACGTGGATCGGATTCTGGTTCAACATCCCCGGTGTGACCCTTGACCCAACGGAAGTCTCGAACGATTTGCTCAATGAAGGCGCCGACGTGTTGATCTCCGGCATTGATACCACCGAGGCAATCGTGGTGGCCGGTCAGCGGGCTTCGCAAGGCGAACGGGTCTTTGCGATCCCCTACGACTACGAAGGCGCTTGTAGCGAAGCCCCGGACATCTGTCTGGGAGTTCCCTACTTCAACTGGGGGCCGGGATACCTGGAGCGGATCCAGGCAGTGATGAATGGGACGTGGGAGCAGCAGTTCGTATGGGCTGAACCGGACTGGAACGACATCAACAACCACGACACCAGCCCGGTGGGCTTCGTGAAAGGCCCAGCTCTTCAAGGTAACGAGGAATGGGCGGCCAAGGTGGATGAGTTCATCGCCGGGTTGGCCGACGGTTCAATCAATCTCTTCGTAGGGCCTCTCAACTACCAGGATGGAACACCCTTCCTGGCTGACGGGGAAGTGGCTACCGACGAGCAGATTTGGTATATGCAGCAGCTTTTGGAGGGAATGGAAGGCCCCAGCGAGTGATCCTTTAGCTTGCGACCTCCACCCCGCTCTCCCACGAGAGTGGGGTGGAGGCAGAATGGAAGACTCTATGAAGGTCGAATTGCGTGACATCCACAAACATTTTGGCCCCGTGCGGGCTAATGATGGCATCTCGATGACGTTGGAGTCGGGAACCATCCATGGCCTGCTGGGGGAGAACGGCGCTGGCAAGAGCACGTTGATGAAGTGCCTCTCTGGTTATCAGACGGTGGACCGAGGCATCATCCAGGTGGATGGCCAACCGGTGACCTTTGCCTCTCCAGCAGAAGCGATCCAACACGGGATTGGGATGCTGCATCAAGACCCCCTCGACTTTCCACAGATGCGGGTGCTGGACAATTTGCTGCTGGCCTTCGACCGTCAGATGATCCCTAACCGACGCCGGGGGCGGGCGATATTGCGGGAGTTGGGCAGTCGCTTCCACTTCGACCTGGACCCGGAGGCGGAGATCGGCAGCCTGACGATTGGCGAACGACAACAGTTGGAGATTTTACGTCTGCTGGCCCTGGGGGCCCAGGTTATCATCCTGGATGAGCCAACGACCGGTATTTCGGCCCCTCAGAAAAAAAAGCTCTTTGCTACGCTGCGCCGATTGGCAAAGGAAGAGGGCCGTTCGGTGGTTTTCGTCTCCCACAAGCTGGAAGAGGTGGAGGCGTTGTGTGACCGGGTGACGGTTCTGCGCCATGGACGGGTCACCGGCGAAGCGGAGATGCCTTGCCCGGCGGAGCGGCTGGTCGAGATGATGTTTGGGCGCAACCTGCCCCCGCTTCCCCGTACACCGGTCGAGCCTGGCCCGGTGGTGTTGGATGTACTGGCTATCACGGTCCCTTCCTACCGCCTGGCGGTGGAGGATGCCACGCTCCAGGTGCGGGCCGGCGAAGTGGTGGGACTGGCCGGCCTGGAAGGCAGCGGTCAGCGGCTGTTCTTGCGCGCCTGTGCCGGTCTGGAACGGGTCACG
The DNA here is from genome assembly GCA_964643875.1 of uncultured Anaerolineales bacterium. Lineage (GTDB taxonomy): Bacteria > Chloroflexota > Anaerolineae > B4-G1 > B4-G1 > CAZXVB01. Next base: position 2,366 of record CAZXVB010000066.1, read on the forward strand.
GCGGGCCGGATTCGGTTGGATGGGCGGGATATGCGCGGGCAGTCGTACCGCCGTTTCCTGGATGCCGGCGTGGCGTATACGCCCGCCAATCGTCTGGAAGAGGGACTGGTCGGTCCCCTTACATTGACGGAACATTTTGCCCTGGTGAATCGGCAAGGGCCATTCTTCATCAATTGGCAAGCCGCACATCGGCGAGCGGAAGCCGGTATCCAACATTTCAACATCATCGGCCGGCCAGAAACCACGGCCGACGCCCTCTCGGGGGGCAATCAGCAGCGGGCGTTGTTGGCGATGTTGCCACCCCGCCTGCGATTGTTGTTGATGGAGCATCCTACCCGAGGACTGGACGTCGAATCGGCCCACTGGGTGTGGCAACAGTTGTTGGCCCGACGGAATGAGGGGACGGCAATTATCTTCATCTCTGCGGATTTGGACGAACTATTGGAATACGCAGATCGAATCGTTGTCTTCTACGCCGGGCAGATGATGCCCCCGGTCGTTGCACAGGATACGACGGTTGAGGAACTGGGATACCTGATCGCCGGTAAGCGGAAACATCCAACCAGGCAGAATACCCCGGAGACGATGGTGTGATGGCAAAGATGATGAGAATTGGATCGAAAATATGGGCGGTGTTGTTGCCGGTTCTGCTGGCGCTTTTGTTCATCACACTGATGTTGATCGTTGTGGGGGCGTCGCCATGGGCAGCATACGGCAACATCCTGGCGGGAGCCTTCGAGAGTTCGGACAAGATCGCCGACGTGGCGGCGGCGTGCGTCCCTTTGATCCTATGTGGCGTGGGGATGTGCATCACGTTTACCGCTGGACAGTGGAACGTTGGCGTCGAGGGGCAGATCATTTTGGGGGCGCTGTGTGCCACCTGGGTGGCCCGCAATCTGCTCTGGCCGCAGGTCCCGATGTTGACGGCTATGCTGTTGGCCGGGATGATAGGGGGCGCACTGTGGGGTGCGCTGGCAGGCCTCTTGAAGGTGTACGGCAAGGTGCATGAGATATTCGGTGGGCTGGGGCTGAACTACGCCGCCCAGAGTTTGGCCATCTGGCTGATCTTCAACCCGTGGAAGCCGGCCGATGGCGCCACGATGAGCGGCACCGATCCCTTCCCGGCCCCGGCCTGGATGCCTCGCCTGGGGCAGTGGCGGGTGGCCCCATTGGCGGTGATACTGGCTTTGGTGGCCGTGGGAGTGGTCTATTTCCTGTTGCAGGGCACCCGTTGGGGATTGGAGTTGAAGGCGCTGGGGAAAAATTTCCGTTCGGCGTTCACACTAGGTGTACCGGCGACCCCTCGTCTGTTGACGGCTTTCGCGGCCTGCGGGGCGTTGGCCGGACTGGCAGGGGCCATTCGCTGTTCGGCCCGCTATGGCCGCTTGATCCCTGACATCGCCGGTGGACAAGGATATCTGGCCCTGCTTATGGCGTTGCTGGTAGCCTATCGGCCGCAGTGGGTGCCGTTGGTGGCCCTGTTCTTCGCCGCCGTCGGGGTCGGTAGCCCTCGATTGGAGTTGAATATGCACTTGGATTCATCGTTAGGCGGAGTGCTGCGCTCGTCAGTAGTACTGGCGGTGATGCTGGTCAACGGCTGGCGTGGCCTTTCACGCCGCCGGGCCGCCGCCCTTGTGACTTCAGACGCTTCTGGCGGCCCGAAAGGGGCCAGCACAGTTTAAGGGGGCCTCTATGGATACCGACTTCCTTATTAGCACGCTGGCGTCCGTCGTAGCCGCATCCTCACCGGTCGTGTTGGCCTCCATTGGTGAGACGATCTCGGAAAAGAGTGGGATCATCAATCTCTCTCTGGATGGCTCCATCGCGCTCTCGGCGATGACGGGCTTCGCGGTGGCATACACGACCGGCAGCTTGATGTGGGGGGTGCTGGCCGCGATGGTCGTCGGGGCGCTGGTGGCTTTGTTGATCGCCTTCGCCAGTATCACCTTGCGGCAAGAGCAGGTGGCGGTGGGGTTCGTGTTGACGCTGTTGTGTAGCGACCTGGCCGACTTCCTGGGCAATCCTTTTGTGCGCAAACCCGGCCCATCTGCACCGCCGTTGCCAATTCCTTTCCTGTCCGACATCCCCTGGTTAGGGCCGATCTTGTTCGACCATAACATCCTGGTCTACGCGAGCCTGCTGATGGTAGCGCTCGTCTGGTGGTGGATGCACCAGACGCAGCCGGGGCTGAAGTTGCAAGGCGTCGGCGAGCGGCCGGAAGCGGCCTTTGCGCGTGGTGTGAATGTCAATCGGCTGCGGTACGTGTATACAACGATCGGCGGGGCGCTGATTGGATTGGCCGGCGCGGCCTATTCGCTCAGTGTCAAGTTAGGATGGAGTCACGGACATACCCAGGGTATCGGCTGGATCGCGCTGGCCATCGTCATCTTTGGCGGTTGGAACCCCTGGCGGGTGGCGATGGGCTGCTACCTGTTTGGGATCCTCAAAGCGTTGGGGAGTATCTTGCAGCGCAACCCAGCGTTTAACAACGTGCCGACACAGATTTTTTCCTCCGCTCCTTTTGCGTTGATGATCTTTACCTTGTTGTTGATCAGCAGTGAGGGGGTGGATCGGTTGCTGGCTTTGTTGCCTTCGCACCTGGCCCGCCGCCTGGATCGGGCCATTCGCGGTCGTGCACCGGGCGGGCTGGGGCGGCCTTTTGTGCAGGAGTAATTGTGTGGGAATCATCGTGAGTAATGATGAGAGGAGTGTGAGGCAATGTCTGACGTGATGAAAGTACAGTCGTTCGAGCGATTGCTCAATTGGGTGTTGACGGAATTGGCGCACAATCGGGCCATTTTTGGGATTCCCCAGGCCCTCTTTTACACCCCGCGAGCGGACGCGCCCTATGCTGTCAAGGACATCTTTGGGCATTACCTGGCGACACCTATCGGGCCGGGAGCCGGCCCCCATACTCAGATGACTCAGAATATCATCGCGGCCTGGCTTTCCGGTGCGCGTTTTATCGAGTTGAAGACCGTGCAGATTATGGACGAGTTGGATATCCCCCGGCCATGCATTGATATGGCTGACGAGGGCTACAACGTCGAATGGTCCCAGGAACTCAAGTTGGAGGAGTCGGCGTGGGAGTATATCAAGGCCTGGGTGCTGATCCATATCCTGCGGCGGGTGCTGGGTTTCGAGGAAACGACTCCCTTTGGCACAGTTTTCAATATGAGCGTAGGGTACGACCTGAAAGGCATTCAGAGTGCTCCGATGACCCGCTTCATGGACCGTATGGCGGATGCGACGGAGGAGATCGGGATACTCCAATCGGTGTTGGCCGCCAAATTCCCCCAGTTCGCCGACATCGAAATCCCCGTACAACTGACCAACAACGTCACCCTCTCGACGATGCATGGTTGTCCCCCGGATGAGATTGAGGCCATCGGGCGCTATCTACTCACAGAACGCAAGTTGCACACTACCGTCAAGCTGAATCCCACTTTGTTGGGCAAGGAGACGGTCATGCGCATCTTGCACAACTACCTGGGATTCACCGCAATCGAGATCCCCGACCCGGTCTTTGAACATGATTTGCAGTATGACCGCGCGGTGGCATTGATCGCCTCTTTACAAGAGGTCGCGGCTGCCCAGGGGCTGAGTTTCGGCGTCAAACTGAGCAATACATTGGCTATGGCCAATCACCGGGGCGTGCTCCCCGGAGACGAGATGTATATGTCCGGTCGGGCGCTCTACCCGCTGACAATCAACCTCTTCCAACGGCTGGTGGCGGAGTTCGATGGTCGCCTGAACGTCTCTTACTCCGCCGGAGCGGACGCCTGGAATGTGACTACGTTGCTGGCATGCGGCGCGTTGCCCGTGACATCCGTCTCGGACTTGTTGAAGCCTGGCGGCTACGCTCGTTTTCTCCAGTACCTGGAGAATCTGGAGCGAGATATGCGCGCCTTGGGGGTAGACACCCTGTCCGCGCTGGCGGCAGACCGCCTGGCAACCCTGGAGCAGGCCGCGGCCGACGCTCTGGTCAACCCTCGTTATCAAAAGCGCTACCATCCGTATGGAGCGCCCAAGGTGTCTTCTGAATTGCCGTTGTTCGATTGCGTGGTCGCGCCCTGTGTGGAGCAGTGCGCGGTGCGCCAGGACGTGCCGGCCTACGCATGGCTCATCGCCCAAGGTGAGGACGACCTGGCCCTGGAGGTGATCCTGGCGCGCAACCCCCTGCCGGCGGTGACCGGCTACGTCTGTACGCATCTTTGCCAAACCCGATGCACCCGCAATGATTACGACCAGCCGGTCGCCATCCGTGCTTTGAAGCGCTTTGCCGCCGAGCATGGCCGTGATCGCCGGCGACCGGTGGAGCCGAGCGCCGGCCGGGTGGCCGTCGTAGGGGGCGGACCGTCGGGCCTGGCGGCGGCCTATTTCCTGGCCTTGAATGGTGTCCAGGTGACGGTCTACGAGGCCCGGGATCGGGTCGGCGGGATGTTGACTATTGCCCCCTCGTTCCGGTTGCCCCGCTCGGTGGTCGAGGCGGACGTCGCCCGCATCGAAGCGCTGGGGGTCGAATTCGTGCTCTCTCATCCTATCACGACGCCGCCGGAGGCTCTGCTGGACGAAGGATTCGACGCCGTCTACCTGGCGACGGGGTTCCAGAAGGGGGCCAGCTTGCAGATCGAAGGTGTGGATGGCGAGGGGGTCTTCCAGGCTCTGGATTTGTTGGAGCGGGTCGCCTGGGGGGAGACGGTCGAGTTGGGGGCACGGGTATTGGTCATCGGTGGCGGCAATACAGCGATGGACGCCGCCCGGACAGCCAGGCGGCTTACCGGCGGGGAGGTGACGGTCGTCTACCGGCGCACACGGCGGGAGATGCCCGCCACCGAGGAGGAGATCGAGGGGCTGCTGGCCGAGGGGATCGGTCTGGAGGAGTTAGCTTCGCCTCAGCGGGTCCTGCTGGAGGAGGGCCGCGTGGTCGGGCTGACCTGTATCCGCAATCGGTTGGGAGCGCCGGGGGCCGATGGCCGTCGCCGGCCGGAGCCGATCCCCGGCAGCGCGTTCGACCTGCCGGCCGACGCCGTGATCATCGCTATCGGCCAATCGCCCGATCTATTGTTCCTGGATGGGAGTGGGGTGGTGGTGCAGCGGGATGGGAGGGTCGCCGCCTGTCCACCGGGGGTCTATGCCGGTGGGGACGTAGTGCGCGGGCCGGCGATTATCATCGCAGCCTGCGCCGATGGTCGCCAGGCGGCCGAGGCGATTTGCGAACAGTTGGGCATTCCCTGGCGCTATCCCATGGTGGAGCTGCCCGTCCTGTCAGAGGAGGATATCCTGGCGATGAAGCGCGTCCGGGCGCGCCGGATCGCCCAGCACGAGCCGGAGGTGCTGCCTCCCGACCGACGGAACGGTTTCGATCTGATTGAGATGACGTTGAGCGAGGAGGACGCCCGGGCCGAGGCGGCCCGCTGTCTCCAGTGTGCCACATTGTGCGACAAGTGCGTCGAGGTGTGCCCCAACCGGGCCAATTACACCGTTTCGGTGACTCCAAAGACGTGGTCGTTGCCGGTGTTGGCCTGTTCGGATGATGGCTTGAGCGTTACGGGGAGCGAGCCGTTCGTCGTCACCCAGAACCGGCAGATCGTTCACATAGATGACCTGTGCAATGAGTGTGGTAACTGTGCTACCTTCTGTGTGCACATAGGGAAGCCGTACCACGATAAGCCCCGCTTGTTCCTCGACCGAGAGGCGTTCCAGGAGGAGACGGAGAATGCCTACTACATTGGCTCTCTGGGGGCGGGAGATGATGCGGATGACATATCTGGCTCAACCATCCATCGGCGCGAGGATGGCCGTACTCTCTCTCTGACGGCCTGGGCGAATGGCGCTGGGTACACGTATCGGGATGGCCGCTTCGTGGTACGCTTGGGGCCGGATTTCGAGGTGCAGGAGGCAACGCTGGAGACACCCTTCGATGGCACGGTATCGTTGGTCCCGGCGGCCGAGATGGCGGTCGTTCTGGAGGGGGTGAAGAATTCACTCCGCTTTCTGCAGGGAGGAGAGAGATGACCTTGAGCCAGGAAGAGGTACGGCACATCGCAGCCCTGGCCCGGCTTGAATTGAGCCCTGAGGAGTTGGCCCGCTATCAGGAACAACTTTCGAGTATCCTGGCGTACTTCGAGCAGTTGCAGGACCTGGACACGACCACAATTTCCCCCACGGCCACCGTCCTGCCGCTCCGCAACGTGATGCGGGCCGACACACCGTTCCCCCCGACACCGAGGGAGGACATCTTGGCCAACGCTCCTGACGCCGAGGATAACTGCTTCCGCGTCCCACCGGTGATGGGGGAGGTGTGACCGATGTCACTTATGTCTACAACGTCGGCCTCGTTGTCTCACTTGCCCCAATTAACCATCCACGCGGCCCAAAATCTGTTGGAGCGAGGAGAGGTGTCCGCTGTGGAACTGACCGAAGCTGTGCTGGAGCGGATTCTGGCGGTAGATAACGATGTCAAGGCATACCTGACTCTCACGCCGGAGGTGGCCCTGGATCAGGCCAGAGCAGCCGATCAACAGCGGGCCGCCGGGGAGCGCCTGCCTCTGCTCGGTATCCCGGTGGCAATTAAGGATGTGTTGTGCACAGCCGGCATCCGCACCACCGCCGGGTCGCGCATCCTGGAGCAGTTCGTCCCGCCCTACGACGCGACGGCGGTGTCGCGCCTCAAGGCGGCTGGGGCCATCATCCTGGGGAAGACCAACACGGATGAGTTCGCTATGGGTTCCTCCACGGAGAACTCGGCCTTCTTTACGACCCACAATCCGTGGGACCTGACGCGCGTGCCGGGGGGCAGCAGTGGCGGGAGTGCGGCCGCCGTCTCTGCCGACGAGTGCTTGGCTGCCCTGGGAACCGACACCGGCGGCAGTGTCCGTCAGCCAGCCGGGCTGTGCGGCGTTGTGGGGCTGAAGCCTGCTTATGGGCGTGTCAGCCGGTACGGGTTGATCGCTTTTGCCTCATCGTTGGATCAAGTGGGGGTGTTAACGAAAGACGTGGCCGATGCGGCCTGGTTATTGGGGGTCATTGCCGGGCCGGACTCCCGCGATGCTACCTCGGTAGATGCACCGATCCCGGATTACATCGCGGCGCTCACCCCGGATGTGCACGGCGTGCGGGTCGGTGTACCGGAGGAGTACTTCATCGCCGGTATGCAGCCGGAGGTAGAGGCATCTGTACGGGCCGCTGTGGACGTGTTGGCAGATCTGGGCGCTGAGGTACGTCCCATTTGCCTGCCGCATACCCGCTATGCCCTGCCCACCTACTACCTGATCGCACCGGCCGAGGCCAGCGCCAACCTGGCCCGTTACGACGGCGTGCGTTACACCCGCCGTGCCCCGTCGGACGATGGCGGGCTGTATCGGATGTATACCCGCACCCGTGGGCAGGGGTTTGGCCCGGAGGTCAAACGGCGCATTATGTTGGGAACTTACGCGCTCTCGGCCGGTTACTACGATGCCTACTATCTCAAGGCGCAGCAAGTGCGCACACTGATCAAGGCCGACTTCGACGCTGCTTTCCAGCAGGTAGATGTGATCGTCGCCCCGACCACACCCAGCACGGCCTTCCGGATTGGAGAAAAGACGGACGACCCGTTGCAGATGTATCTCTCGGATGTCTTTACGCTGGCGATGAACCTGGCGGGTATCTGCGGGGTAAGTGTGCCGTGTGGTTATGATGCGCTCGGTTTGCCCATCGGGTTGCAGGTGATGGGGCCGGCCTTCGGGGAGGAACGAGTGTTGCAGGTGGCGTATACCTACGAGCAGGCGACCGATTGGCATACCCGGCGGCCTCCATTGGGGGAATAGTGCGCATACT
>CAZXVB010000067.1:0-8547 GCA_964643875.1 uncultured Anaerolineales bacterium
TTTTGCTTCAAATATGATACAATATCCTTCGATCTAATGTTTTCGGTATATCTCATCTGTGTTGACTCAATCGTCTGCTTGGTACAATCGGAAACCTGGCAATTGATTTTGATGAAGGAGAAAACGCTATGAAAGTACTGTCCTATGACCCAGGGCTATGTGTTGGGTGCTATGTGTGTCAGGACGTTTGTTCTGAGACATGGCATAAAGTCACCGACGCCGAAAAGTCCAGTATCCGGATCCATCAGGACGATGATGGACAGCTCTATGCCGTGTATTGCGTGCAATGTGGAGAATGCATTGCGGTCTGTCCGACAGAGGCACTATACCGGAATAAGCAAGGCATCGTGCGAATCAAGGCAAAGCTTTGTGTGGGATGTCTGTCCTGTGTAGGATTTTGTCCCTATGGAGCGATGTACTACCATCGCGATCTGGTTGAGCCGTTTAAGTGTACTGCATGTGGTGTGTGCGTTAAGGAATGTCCGGCGGATGCCTTGGCCATCGTGGATGTCGAAGAGCCACGGGCACCGGGTTTGCAGGTGTGAGGAGGAAACAATGACTCAGAAGACGACACGACGTGTACTGGCAGAGTTCACCTATACCCCGGCCTCTGTCGAACGAGGGTATACCGGCCAAACGCTGTATGTGAACCTCTCCGATAATTCCATCACTGCCAAGCCGGTCAGTGAGGAGATGAAAGAGAAATTTACCGGAGGGCGTGGGTTCGGGCTGTGGCTCCTGTGGCAAGGCGTGCGGGACAGTACCCAATGGAACGATCCGGAAAACGAGATCGTGATCTCTACCGGCCCCTGTGGCGGAATTACTCAGTATCCCGGCGCGGGGAAGTCGCTGGTGGTATCCATCTCGCCGCTGACCAATGTAGTCATTGACAGCAATGTCGGCGGCCACTTTGGGCCGTTGCTGAAATTTGCCGGTTGGGACGCATTGGAGATTCAAGGCAAGGCCGAACAGGAAGTTATTGTAGTCATAGACGGCCCAGCGGGCAAGATCACCATTGAAGAGGCCTCCAACGTCCCGGTTGACACCCACCGGATCGGGCATTGGCTGATCGAAGATATGGCAGAAACGGAAGAGGATCGCTACTATATGTCGGTGGTCTCCGCCGGCAGCGGGGCCGAGCACACCCGTATGGGATGCCTCAATTTCAGTTTATACGACCGCAAACGAAAGGCCCCACGCTTCAAACAGGCCGGACGGGGCGGTATCGGGACCGTCTTTCGGGATAAGCATATCAAAGCCTTAGTGGTCAAAAGCGAACCGGTACGAGGAGATTCCAACCATCCGGCCGACCCAGAACGGGTAAGTCAGGCCGGTATCCGGCTCCACAAAGAGATCCACGATCACGACGATCAACAATGCAAGATGCGTAAGACCGGCACCACTTACCTAGTTCAGATTATGAGCGACTATGACCTGTTGCCGGTGCACAATTTCCGCTACGGATCGCATCCCAAAGCGGCACAGATCGCCAGAGAGGTGTGGGAACAGCGCTTTACTCAGGGACTGCCTGATGGATGCTGGTACGGCTGTACCCTGGCGTGTGCTCACGCTGTGGATAATTACACGGTGCGTACCGGGCCGTATAAAGGCGAGACGGTAATCGTGGATGGGCCGGAATACGAGACGATTGCCGGTGTCGGCTCCAATTGCGGTATCTTTGACCCGGAAGCCATCCTGGAGATCAACTTCTATTGTGATACCTATGGCATAGATACGATCTCCTTCGGGACCGGTACGGCGTTCATTATGGAATGCTATGAAGCCGGCATACTCGACAAGGAAAAGACCGGTGGGTTGGAACTTACCTTCGGCAACGCCGACGCGGCCATCGAACTGTTGCACCAGATGGGACGTGGAGAGGGATTCGGCCGGATCGCCGGGCAGGGCATCCGGCGGATGAAAGCCTACTTCGTTGAGCATTATGGCGCCGATCCAGATTTTCTGAATGACATCGGCATGGAGGCCAAAGGACTGGAGTATTCCGAGTACGTCTCGAAAGAGTCGCTGGCCCAACAAGGAGGGTATGGGCTGACCAACAAGGGGCCACAACACGACGAAGCTTGGCTCATCTTTATGGATCAGGTCAGCAATCTGTTGCCAACTTTCGAGGACAAAGCCGAGGCGCTCCACTACTTCCCGATGTTTCGAACCTGGTTCGGGCTATGTGGGTTCTGCAAACTACCGTGGAACGACATCCAGCCGCCCGACAATGATCAGACTGACGAGCCTGCTAAAATCCCCGCCCACGTACAAAACTACGTGGATCTGTTTTCCGGCGTGACCGGCCGCGAGGTCACCAGTGATGATCTGATTGCCATGTCGGAACGAGTCTACAATTTGCAGCGGGTCTTCAACATCCGGCTGGGGCATGGGCTGCGCGATCATGACGACATCCCCTATCGTTCTATGGGACCGGTAACGAAGGAAGAGTATGACTCCCGCGTCGAGCGGTACGACCGCCAACTGCGCGAACTGCTGGGGTTGAATCCGGCAGAGATGACGACAGAAGAAAAAGTCGCTGCGCTGCGCCGGTATCGGGAAGAGCAGTACGAGCGTTTGAAGGATGCCGTCTACGAACGTCGAGGGTGGACGCGGAATGCCGTCCCCAAGGTGGAGACGTTACAAAAATTGGGGATCGATTATCCCGACGTGGTCGCCGTGGTGAAGAAGCATTTGTAATCTATCTCCAGATAAACCTGAGGTGCGACACGTTGATTCAAACGTGTCGCACCTTATGCCATCTGGTCGCGACGGCCAGCTATAGGAGCGAGAATCAGTAAGCGTGATTCGAGTCAACAATCGGGATGAAATCGAGTGGGAAGAGGGCTTGACCGTCACGGAGTTGTTACGCCGGTTCAACTACACCTTTGTCCACATTATCGTGAAGATCAACGGCGAAGTTATCCCACCGGAGGCATACGCCACCCGCACGATCCCCGATGGGGCCGATGTGTGGGTCATACACCTGATCGCCGGTGGATAGGAGGGATGAGAAGATCGAGACACGACTGAATGATTTGCGCACCCGTATGGCAGTTGCCGGAATGGAAGCAGCGCTTTTGTTACACCATCGGGATGTACTATACTACGCCGGTACAGTGCGCCCGGCTGCGCTTCTGATTACACCGGGCGAAGCTATCTTGCTGGTGCGGCGAGGTTTCGACTATGCTCGGGAAGAGACCACACTTCCCCCAGAAGCAGTTGTACCGATGCGGGGATTTTCCAGCGTGGTGCAGGCCGCCGAGCGGTTGGGATTAGAGTTGGGGGAGCCTGGTGGAATAGACCGAAATCGGCGGGTGTTGGGGACTGAGTTGGACTTGATTCCCGCGATGTTGTATCAGCGTTTGCAAGAAGTCTTTCCAGGTTGGAAGCTGACAAATATCTCCCCCATCGTTCTGGATCAGCGGATGGCCAAGGACGAGCACGAGATTGCTGTGACCCGTCAGGCGTGCCTGGTGGCCGACGCCGGTCACGCGGCAGCAGCGGAATTGGTCACCGCCGGGATCAGCGAGTTGGAACTGGCTGCCGAAGTCGAGGCAGCCATTCGACGGGCCGGTCACGGTGGGTTCCAACCACTCCGTCACCCGGAGGCTCGGGGCGCCGGTGTGCTCCTGATGAGCGGTGAGCATCTCACCGTGCGAGGCGGTCATGGGTTGGTAGTCACCGGGGTGGGATTGGGGCCGGCAATGCCCTATGGCCCCTCGCGGAGAGTGCTCCAACCCGGAGACTTGGTCGTGGTGGATATCGGCGCCATATACGATGGCTACACGGCGGACGAATCCCGCACCTTCGTGGTGGGTGAGGCCACGGCGGCGCAACAAGCCCTGTTCGATGTGGCCTATGCTGCTGAAGAAGCTGTACTTTCTGCGTTGCGCCCCGGCCGAGCGGTGTCCGAATTGTACGCTCTGGCCGAGGCGGTGGTCGCCCGTGGAGCGGCGCCCTATTTCGCGCCCCAAAGTCTGGTTCTGCCGGGGTTCGTCGGGCATGGTGTAGGGCTAGAACTGGATGAACCGCCCGTACTATGGCCCAAGGACGAGACAGTGCTTCGTCCGGGGATGGTATTGGCCATTGAGATCGAGGTCAGTGCCCCGGAACCAGGGATGATGGTCAAACTGGAGGATACCGTTGTGGTACACGCGGATGGTTGTGAGATAGCGACGCATACTTCGCGAGAGTTAATTGCATGTGTTCGAGGTCAATGAGTAGCGCAGGGAAAGGGGTATGATGACGACTCGTCGCATTATTATCAGCACGATTACAACTGGCCCAGAGGGGATAAGATTGGAGGCGGAATTGAACGATTCTCCCACAGCGCAGAAGATATGGGAGGTTCTGCCGGTCCTCGAACGGGTGAACCGCTGGGGAGATGAGGTCTACCTCAGCGTCCCGGTGTGGATGGGGGAGGAATCCGATGCCCGGCGTGACGTGGATGTGGGGGATTTGGCATTCTGGCCGTTAGGCCGCACACTGTGCATCTTTTTCGGCCCTACGCCGGTAAGCACAGATGGACGCCCCAAGGCATACAGCCCGGTCAACATCGTGGGGCGTGTGTTGAGCGACGTGAGCGTACTCAAGAAAGTTGAAGAGAAGACATTTTTCCTCGTCCGGCCGTGGGACCCTTCTGAAGATGGAGGCACTGACGAAGCTACTGAAGCCACTAACGAATGAATCGTTCCCTTTGCAACTGTGATTTTCTGCGCTGCCTGGCTCACGTCGTGGGCCGGGCACTTCGCTATTGGGCGTTGACAGCTCTGTTGCTCCTGTTGTTGCTGACGCTGACGGTCGAAGGTCCGGCCCCCGGTGATCTAGACCCCCAGATAAAACGTATGGTCTCATCTTACCGGTTCAATTTCGTTGGTTGGGAGATCACCGCCGGTTGGGGCAAATTGACCCATGCATTGGTCGTCCCCCAGCGATACATGGATGCAGCATCCCGGCATGATTTTCTCCTCGACTATCTACGCCTGATCGGCGAGATTCAGCAACAGACGTGGGACATCCATCAAGTGTATGTGGACCCGGCCGAGGAGGACCCGGACGCAGCCACTGCGGGCATGCGGGCCAGGCTGGCCCAGCTACGGGAAGAACAGCAGGCCCACCAGGCGCTGGCCGAGGCCATCCTGGAAGAGCAAACTGCCTGTACGCTGAATGCAGCCGGATTCGGTGTGCTGGGGCAACAGATCCCGCCGGTCGGTCTCCATTTTACTCCCCTTCCCACTTTGCTCATCGTCTCCCCCCGCGATCACATTGAGCGCATTCTGGCGTTGGATTTGCAGCCCGGCCTGGACGCTGCCCAGAGAGAGGCCATCGAGAGCAAAATAGACGCCGATTACAATGTCTCGTCCCTGATCACAAACATCGGTGGGCTTTCGGCCTATCCGGCGATGATCCTGGAGAGCAGTTCGCTGAACTGGGTGACGGAGGTCGCAGCGCACGAATGGACGCATCACTACCTGACGCCGCATCCATTGGGTTGGAACTACAACGCACATCCCGATACCCGCACGATCAACGAGACGGTGGCCTCCATCGTGGGCAAAGAGATCGGTCGAGAGACCATTGCACGCTACTATCCAGAATACCTGCCGGCGGAACCATCTCCCACGGAGGGAGGGGCCGCCTACGAGGGAGCAGAAACGCCACCGCCATTCGATTTTCAGCGCGAAATGCACACTACCCGGGTGCGGGTAGACGAATTGTTGGCGGCCGGGCGCATCGAGGAGGCCGAGGCCTATATGGAAAGCCGTCGGCAGGAGTTCGTCGCCCATGGGTATCCCATCCGCAAACTCAACCAGGCGTATTTTGCCTTCTACGGTGCGTATGCCGACGAGCCGGGTGCTGCCGGCGCGGACCCGATTGGCCCGCTGGTTCAGGAGTTACGTCGCCGTAGCGATAGGCTTCATGATTTCGTCCGTCGAATCGCCTCCGTGACTACTCGTGCAGAACTGGAAGAGCTTTTGAAGCAGTTGCCGTAGCCGGCCGGCCATTACCGGGCAGGCCTTTTGTGATAGAATACCGCCGGAGACAAAGAATGACAGCGACCCGAATCCTTGTCCTCCATGGCCCCAATCTCAATCTGTTGGGACGGCGCGAGCCGGCGATTTACGGGCAGGTGACGTTGGAGGAGATTGACTCCACCTTGAAGCAGATCGCCGCTGACCGTAATGCCGAACTGTTGATCGTACACTCCAACCATGAAGGAGCGTTGATTGATGCCCTCCACGAAGCAATGGAGTGGGCCGATGGTGTGTTGATCAATCCCGGCGCATTAACCCACACAAGTGTGGCGTTGCGGGATGCCATCGCCGGCGTCGGGCTGCCGACCGTAGAGGTACACCTGTCGAATATCTACGCCCGTGAACCTTTTCGCCGTCGCTCGTTGATCGCGCCAGTCTGTGTAGGGCAGATTGGCGGTTTTGGATGGCGCAGTTACACACTGGGATTGGTGGCCCTGCTGGACTATTGCCAGGAATAGTGCTCATACTCAACGTGATGAACACCAGCGTACCGCCGGCATACCGTCGGAACGACGGCGGTACGCAATGTGCCATGCACCTCCAAGCTCCATCCCACATGAGAAATTCCGCGGATTTGGAAGATCGGGTATAATCGTATGTGAGTGAAGTCCGCTTGTGGTCTATGCTCGGTTTCCGAAATGCAATCGCCACCTGTAACAGAATGGTGGATGGGGGAAAATGATGACATCTTCAAATGAGGAACGCTTGGTGCAGATCGAGGCGGTCAAGTCCAGGTATGAGGCGGAGCTGATGCGCAAGGCCAATGTCGTCGGCGTCGGTGTGGGGTTGCGTCAGGTCTCCGGTCTGATCACCGACGATCCGGCGGTGGTCGTTTCCGTGACGCAAAAAGTTCCGCTATCTCAATTGGATCCCCACGACATCATCCCGCGCGAGTTGGATGGCGTCCCGGTGGATGTGCAGATCGTGGGCGAACTACGGGCCTTTTAGGGCCTCCGATACAACGGCGGGAGGCAGAATATGACAGTAGATGCAATGGCGCAAGTGGCACAAATCAAAAGCGCCTACACTCATCGTTTGCTGGACAAGAAAAACGTTGTCGGAGTGGGATTGGGGTACAAGGTGCGGGGCGGCCGCCAAACCGATGAGATTAGCCTCGTGGTCTCGGTCACCCGCAAGGTGGACCCGTCGGCGTTGGCTGCCCAGGATATGATTCCCAGGACGCTGAACGGAGCACAGACGGACGTAGTCGAATTGGGATTTTTGCGGGCCTTTGAACAAGAACCAGGGCCTAAGGATCGCTGGCGGCCGGTCATCCCACCGGGAGTCTCCGTGGGACACTACTGCATTACCGCCGGGACGTTCGGTTGTCTGGTGCGCCGAGGAGATGAAGTGTTCCTGTTGTCCAATAACCACGTGTTGGCCAACGTCAACGACGCGCAAGAAGGAGACGCGATCCTCCAACCCGGCCCGGCCGATGGCGGCCAAGCCGCCGACCGGGTCGCCACATTGGCCGACTACGTTCCGCTGGATTTCGGGACGGAACCGGGAGAGTGTCCCATTGCCGACCTGTCCGCTAGCTTGCTCAATTACGTGGCCGGGGCCTTTGGCTCCAGCCATCGCGTCCAGGCCGTGCGACAGACCGCAGGGGTCAACCGGGTGGATGCCGCCCTGGCGCGTCCGCTTTCGCCGGACATGGTGCGCAGCGAGATCCTGAACATAGGTGCTCCTGCCGGGGTGGGAAGAGCCACGCTGGGCACGGCCGTGCAGAAATCCGGGCGCACGACCGGCCATACCACTGGCGTCATCACCCAGATTGATGCCACAATGCGGATCGATTACAACGGTCGGTCGGCGCTGTTTACCGGGCAATTGGTCGCCGGCGCGATGAGCCAGCCAGGGGATTCCGGATCGGCCGTGCTTGATATGGAGAAGCGCGTCGTGGGATTGCTATTCGCCGGTTCGGAGTTGGCCACCATCATCAACCCCATAGACGTCGTGTTGACAGCCCTGAATGTGGAGGTAGTGTTGTAGGCGACTATCGGCTTTGGGGAGCAGGGCGGGCCTCGATCAACCGCACGATCCCCAACACATAGGTCTCTACCCGCTGCAACTCGAAACCTGCCTCGGCCACCGTTCGGGCCGTCTCACGGTTCAAATGGCAGTCGTGGCTCCACGCAAGCCACAAGGGGTGCAGGAGATCCGTCACCCAGCGACCAATTCCCCGCCCCCGCGTGTGCTCCAGGAGCATCAACCGCCCACCGGGACGCAGCACGCGGTGGACTTCCTGCAACCCACGGGTCGGGTCGGCGACGGAACAGAAGAGCAGGGACGCCGTGACGACATCGAAACACGCATCACAGAAAGGGAGCGCCTGTGCATCAGCCTGGATCAGACGCACCGACGCCCGTGGGCGCCGCTGGGCTGCCCACGACAACATCTTGGCGCTGACGTCGCATCCCACCACATGGGCCTGGTCGCTGTACAACGGCAGGTTCACACCGGTCCCTATCCCCAGCTCCAACACATCCCCTGCCAGCGGGGGAAACAT
>CAZXVB010000067.1:8647-10186 GCA_964643875.1 uncultured Anaerolineales bacterium
CCGATCTGCCCCTGGCCGATGTGGGCGTGACGATCCTTGCGGCTGCCCAGTTCACCGCGACTATCGTTCAGGTGCAATACCTTCAGCCGCTCCAACCCGATGATCCGCTCGAAGGCGGACATCGTGGCGGCGTATCCCTCGGCTGTGCGCAACTCGTACCCGGCGGCGAAGACGTGACACGTATCCAGACAGACCCCCAGGCGGTCGCCGCCCTCCGTATGGGCGATCAACCACGCCAGGTGCTCGAAACGACTCCCCAACACCGACCCGGCCCCGGCCGTCGTTTCCAACAATAGCCGGGTATGGAGGTGTGAGGTGGCCGCATGCACTTGACTCAACGCCTGGGCCACTCGCCTCAACCCAACATCTTCCCCTGTGCCGACGTGTGCGCCGGGATGGAGCACCAGATAAGGTGCCCCCAGGACGTGACAGCGTTCCAATTCAACGATCAGCGTGTCACGCGATTTTTGCCACAGCGCATCGTCGGGAGAAGCGAGATTCAGCAAATAGGACGCATGTCCCACGACCGGTTTGATCCCCGTCTCCTCGGCCCGTTCCCGAAACCGAAGCACATCATGCTCCTCCAGAGGGTGCACTTTCCAGGCGCGATTCGACTTGACGAATATCTGCAAGGAGTCACATCCCACGGACTCCGCCCGGTCGAATGCTCTATACAATCCCCCGGCGATGGACTCATGGGCACCGAACCGTAGCACCGGCTACTCCTCGGATTCTTCCGGTACCCATCCGGTCGGGTATCGGCGGGCCAGGTCTACATACGTCTCCTTAAAATGCATCCACTGGGCTTTGTAAGCTTCATCAGGTGATTTTTCCAACACCTTGGCCGGCACACCCACCGCGACGCGTCCGGCGGGGATCTCCTGACGCTGGCGAACCACAGCCCCTTCTCCAACCACGGCCCACTCGCCTACCGTTGCCCAGTCGGAGACGACCGCTCCCATACCGATGATCGCGTAGTCGTGGATCATCGTCACGTTGTGGATCACCGCACCATGGCCGATGGTCACCCAATTGCCAATGGTCGTCTGTTCACCGGGGCGGGCGTGGATGACGCAATTATCCTCCACACTGCAATGGTCGCCGATGATGATCGTGCCGTAATCCCCGCGGATCCGCACCCCCGGCCCGATCCAGCACCCGCGGCCGATTCGCACAGCGCCAAAGACATCCGCCGAAGGATGAATGTATGTCCCTTCACCGATTTGTGGCCTCTTCCCCTCAAAAGCAGCAATTGTCATTAGGACTCCTGGTAATTGCTCAGGCTACTTCTGTTAGCGGTTGAAATCGCCTCTGGAGGGCTGGCAGCCAAGCGTCCACCTGCGTGGACAGCCAGCTTTAGCTCCTCAGGCGCGGTTTCAATCGTTGGCTTGAATAGTAACTGTTAGTTGATACAAGTATACCCCCCGTCCCTCATTTTGCAAGACTACCTCCTCTCCTTTCCCCCTAAAATCTGAACTATACCCCCGTGGGACGCGGGGCACTACTACATGGTGGCCTGGATCGATTTAAGTCGCAACA
>CAZXVB010000068.1:0-3709 GCA_964643875.1 uncultured Anaerolineales bacterium
TTGTAGCGATGATACCGGCGGAAAACCTCCCCCACACTGCTCCCCTCGTGTACTCGTTGGATGACCTCCCCCAGCAAGTCGGCTACCGAGAGAATGACCATATTGGGCAACCGTTTTTCGGGAGAAATGGGGATCGAGTTCGTTGTCACGATCTCCCGGATGTTCAAGTCAGCAAGAATGTCCACCGCCGGCGGCGATAGAACGGCGTGGGCAAAGCAAAGAAAGACGTCACAGGCACCGTGCTCCCGCACGATCTGTACCGCGTTGCGCATCGTCCCGCCGGTTCCCACCTCGTCGTCCACGATGATCACGTCGTGCCCTTCGACCTCTCCCACCAAAGTCAGGGCCTCCGTACTCACCGAAACCCGCCGCTTCTCCACCAGCGCCAGAGGAAGCTCTAACTCAGCAGCCAGATTGCGAGCCTTCTTGGCAAACCCCAAATCCGAAGCCACTACGACAGCGTCATTGAGTTGCTTTTCTCGAAAATGATCCGAGAGAATCGAGAAAGCAGTGAGAGAATCTCCGGGGATGCTAAAGAATCCCTGAATTTGATCCGCGTGCAAGTCCAGCGTGATGTAGCGGTCGGCGCCGGCCACACCGATGATGTCGGCAATCAGCCGGGCCGTGATTGGCACACGGGGTTGGTCTTTCTTGTCGGAACGGGCATAGGCCAGGTACGGGATCACCACCGTGATGCGATCCGGCGAAGCCCGTTTCAATGCATCCAGAAAGACCAGCATTTCCATAATGTTGTAGTTGACGGGCGAGGAAGTCGTCTGGATCAGAAACACATCTTGCCCCCGAATGCTTTCGTGGAGCTTGACGAAGATGTTTTCATTGGGGAACATCACAATGTCCCGACCCGATAGCGGGACGTTCAGATAATTGCTGATCTCCTCTGCCAAGTCCGGGCAACCAGTTCCACTGAATAGCTTGATCTTTCCATGCGCACTCATCATACCAGACCTCTGTGATAATTTCGGATTGTCACGCTATGTCTCTGTGGTTCCAGTTGGTGCGTATTCCGTCGCCAGAACACTCATCACGTACTGATCACAGTATGTGCCTTCTTTGAACGCTGCATCGCGCAACGTTCCCTCGTGTTGGAACCCCACTTTCTGGTAGCAGCGGATACCGCGTTGATTATCGGCGTTGACCACCAGGAAGACGCGATGCAAATTCATCTCCTGAAAGGCCAATCTAAGCATCGTGCGGATAGCCGCCGGCCCGTACCCTTGTCCCCAATGGGTCTTTTCGCCGATGACGATCCCCAACTCCGCCTGGCGGTTCTTCCAATCAATGTCGTGCAGACCAATGTTTCCAATGGGGGTTCCGGATTTGGTTTCGATAACCAGGATCAGGGTCTCTTGACGTTCCATACGTCCCAATAGCTCCTGGAACCAGCGCTCCTCATGGGCCAGTGAAAACCCTGTATAGACCAACAGATGTCGCCGTACCTCTTGATCGCTGAACCAGGTAACGAAGCGGGGTAAGTCTTCTCGTTCAATGGGACGCAGGCGTACCTTTTCACCGTAATCAATCATCTGGACACATCCTTTAACTTTGTCTGCCAGTGAGAAGTGTCATTGAGGAAATCAATTCTGGGTCGTACCGGGTGCACGTGAATGGTGGATAGCGACGCATTGCCAAAGCTAAACCACAAGGTCCGATTCGGCAGGCCCAGCAGATGGTGGAGATAAGCATTCAACGTGCCCCCGTGAGTGACTATGCCCACAGGCCCAGGAGCGTGACGGGTGACGATCTCGTCGAATGCCTGCGCTACTTTGGCACGGAAGGTGGTCAGGTCCTCCGCGCCAGGGAAGGCCGCGTTCTGCGGGTCTTCCTCCAACTGGCGTACGAGGTCGGGATGCTGCACAATGACTTCGGGCCAGGTGAGACCGGTGAGGTGGCCGGCGTCGTGTTCTGCCAAACGTTCATCTATCTCGACAGGCACCTGTAACGCCGCTCCGATGATCTCAGCAGTTCGATAGGCTCGCTGAAGAGGACTGCTGTACAAAGCAACCAGGTCAGCTTGTTCTTGACGGAGCCGTTCAGCCAACATACGTGCCTGTTCCTCCCCCACGTCGTCCAGCGGGGGATCAGCGACTCCTTGGACACGCCGCTCCGCGTTCCACGTGGAGCGGCCATGTCGGATCAAAAGCAAGTGTGTCACCCTTCGCTCTCCTTGTCCAAAAGGGCTTGCGCGGCGGTGTAGACGTCCACCTGACGCTGAGCGATCCGCCCGACCCACGCTCGGATACGTTCTTCCCCCACCTGGGCTTGCAAACGGGCGAGCAATTCCTGGCGCAAGACAGTGAGCAATTCCGACTCCACCCGTGCCCGTTCCTGGACTTCCCACATCCCGGTAGAGAGGAGATGTTCCCGGTGCTGGTAAATGGCATTCAACACCTCCGGGATGCCGGTGCCGTCCAAGGCAATCGTCTGGATAATCGGAGGTTGCCAGACGTGAGGGTCTCGACGCCGGGCCGTGTGTTGATGGATCACGGCCTCCAGCGCGCGGGCAGTCTTCGCCGCACCGGGGCGGTCGGCTTTGTTCACCAGCAGCACATCGGCGATCTCCATCAGGCCCGCCTTGAGCGCCTGAACATCGTCCCCCAGGCCGGGGGCTTCAACGACGAGGGTGGTATGCGCCGTACGGGCAATCTCCACCTCTGATTGACCGGCACCCACTGTCTCCACCAGCACTATCTCGAAACCGGCGGCATCGAGGGCCTTGATGACGTCGGCGGTGGCCCGAGCCAGGCCGCCTAGGCTGCCTCGCGAGGCCATGCTGCGGATGAAGATACCGGGGTCGCCAGCCAGATCACTCATCCGTATCCGGTCGCCCAGCAGAGCGCCACCGGTAAACGGGCTGCTGGGGTCCACTGCAACGATGCCCACGGTCTTCCCCTGGGCGCGAATCTCTTTCGCCAATGCGTTGACCAGAGTGGACTTCCCGGTGCCCGGTGCGCCGGTCACACCGACGATATGCGCGTGACCAGTGTGGGGATATAGGGCGGATAGAGCCGTTCGGGCCTCGCGGCCATCGTTCTCGATCAACGAGAGGAGACGGGCCAACGCATGGCGTTGCCCTTGCAATGCAGCCGTCACCAGTTCCACGGTGATCAGCTCCCGGTCAACTGGGTGCGGACGAACGCGGTCACGGTCTCGGTGCTGGTACCCGGCCCAAACACTCCCACGACCCCCAATTGTTTGAGGGTATCAGCATCTTCTTCGGGGATGATCCCCCCCACGAAGACTTTCACGTGCTCCAAACCGGCGTTACGAAGTCCGCTCAACACACGCGGTACCAACGTCATATGAGCACCAGAGAGGATGCTCAAGCCAATGCCGTCCACGTCCTCCTGGAGAGCTGCTTCGACGATCATTTCCGGCGTTTGGCGCAGGCCGGCGTAGATCACCTCCATCCCGGCGTCTCGCAAGGCACGGGCGATCACTTTGGCCCCTCGGTCGTGGCCGTCGAGTCCTGGCTTAGCGATTAGAATCCGCAATCGTTTATCCATTAGGTTTCAAGGCTCCTTGCGTAAGAAGTATGCAGGGTAGTGATTAGGATACCCGAATTATACAATACTTCCTCGGAGTTGCCAACGGAGGTAGTCAAACGAAAATGGGCGCTGGCGGAGCGCCATAGGTCGAAGACCGCAACCAATTCGGACAATGAGGGTTAGCAATGAGGGTTAGCAATGAG
>CAZXVB010000068.1:3809-10177 GCA_964643875.1 uncultured Anaerolineales bacterium
TAGCAATGAGAGTTGGAGTGAAACGCGGGTTCAGTACCCCAACTTGCGGCTGTGGTGGTGCAGCCAGATGGAAGGGAGCAGGAATAGCATCCCGCTCACCAGTAGCACGACGATGTCCAGCCACCGGTTGAGCAACCCCACCCCCAACACAGCGTGATTCATCAAGTCCTGAGCGTAGGTCAGCGGCGAAAGATAGGCCAGCAACCGCGCTGCCGGAGACATTTCCGCCAGGGGGATGAAGACACCACTGATGAACAACAGCCCCCAACGGAGCAACGTGCTGGGCATCTGCACATCGCCCGGATTGCGCACGGGAATGGAGCCGAAGATCAACCCCAGCGCAGAGAAGGAGCACGATCCCAGCAACAACCCGGCGACCAGCAGCTCCGGCTGAGCAATGTATACCCCAAAGACCGTCACGCCGACCAGCAACGCAAAGAGCGAGACGCCGATAGCGAACAACGCCCCGACCGCCGTCTTGCCCAGCAGCAAGGTCAGGAGCGACATCGGCGCAGCCAGCAACCGGTCGTAAGTCCCCAACCGTCGCTCCAGCGGGACGATGAACGGCCCGGCGGCCGCAGCAGTAAAAAAGGTGGTCAGCGCCAACAGGCGAGCCACACCCTGTGCGGCTGCCATTTCCCGCCGCACGGAAAAGGAGAAAAACATAAAGAACGGCATCAGGAAACCGAACATGATCATCCCCGGCCGAAGGTAGTAAACCCGCATGTCCTTGAGCGTCACATTCAATGCCTGCGCGATCTCGTCGCCCAATCGTCGTGCCCATCCGTCTTTCATCGCTTCATCCTCCTGCCTCTCCGTTTCCCTGCCTGTTCATCCGTTCTCCGTACTGCGCCCACCTGCTGACCGGTGATCTCCAGGAATACATCCTCCAGACTTGGCCCCAGCGTGCTCAAACTGACCACCCGCAGTTCGCGCGAGCGGGCATAGTCCATCACCTGGAACAACAAGGTGGAGGGGTCATCGGTATAAAGCCGCCACTTGTCCCCCATCTTGACCACGGTAGTGGCCCCCAGCAACGCCTCCAGACCTTCACCTACGGGAGGATCCAGCGCCACCTCTACCGACTGCACTCGCCGGAAGGCCTGCTTCAGTCGCTCCGGGGTATCAATTGCCGCGATCTGGCCGTGGTTGATGATGGCAACCCGGTCGCAGAGTTGGTTGGCCTCCTCGATCTGATGGGTGGTCAGGAAGACGGTCGTCCCCGCGTCGTTCAGTTGGCGGATCAGGCCACGGATGGTACGGGTGGATTGGGCGTCCAGCCCCGGCGTCGGCTCGTCCAGGAAGAGGAGCGTTGGCCTATGAATGATCGCCATAGCGATGCTCAAGCGACGACGCATACCCTTGGAGTAGTTCTCCACCTTGACATCCCGCTTCTTCCACAGGTCAAAGGTCTCCAGAAGTTCCCGTGCCCGCGCTGCCCGCTCGCTGCGGGGGACGCGATAGAGGCGAGCAGTGAACATCAGATTATCCCAGGCAGTCAACTCGGTGTAGACGTTCGACTCCTCCGGCACCAGCCCCATCTGGCGTTTGATTGGGTAGGGGTCGCGGGCCAGGTCGTGACCGTTGATGACGATGCGTCCCTCGGTCGGCTCCAGCAACGTAGTCAGCATGCGCTGGGTAGTCGTCTTTCCCGCACCGTTCGGCCCCAGGAAGCCGAATATCTCCCCCTGATGCACCTCGAAACTGATGTGATCCACGGCCAGGAAGTCCCCGTAGTATTTGGTCAACCCTTGCACTCGAATGTCCATACGCTATTCCCTTGAGACCCTAAATGACACACGGAATACTGAATGACACGCTGAACCTGCTCAACCGAGCGCCAACGCCAACACCAGCGTTGCCACAACCGCGGCCAGCCGACCAGCGGCACGGCCAGAGCTATTGAGCAGAATCGAAAGATAGCAAGCCGATTCGTTCATTATTTCCTGATCCGCCAGCCCAGCGCGTCCTTCACCGGGCAGGCTTCGATACAGGCCCCGCAAGCGAAGCAATCGGCGTGGATCGCTTTCCCCTCGTAGTAATGCTCCATCGCGTGGGTGGGACAGGCTTTGACGCACAACTGGCAACGCTTGCACACGTCCCGATTGATACGCGGCCGCAGCAGGCTCACCTGTTCCACCAGCCAGCCCACTAGCCCAAAGGGGCACAGGAACTGGCACCAGGGCCGGTAGATGAACAGGCTGGCGACGAGCACCACGGCCGAGAACAGGCCGACCCCCAGAGTGAATTTGAACGAGAAAAGTTGAAACGGGTCAATGCCTTTGATCCAGTCCACCCCCACCGTGACCAACCCCGCGATCAGCGCGACGAAAGCGACAACGCGCACTGTGTTGGAAAGCCAAAACGGAGGCTTCCATTTGGGCAACTTAACGCGGTATAGCAAGTCCTGCAACAAGCCCAACTGGCAGCCCCAGCCGCAGATTGACTTGTTGGAGACGAGAACCATCAGCAACAGGGCGACCAGCATCCCAGCGATGGGCAAGAGAAAGCGGTGTTGTACCAGAACAGAGGTGAGCAAAGTGCGCAATGAAAGGACCGGGTTGGGATTCGCGCCCGCCTGATCCATCTGAATGAGCAGGGCATAGGCGAAACCGAAAACGAGCACCCCGCCGATGAGGAAGACTAGTCTAACTTTCGCCGTTACCTTACGGCGGTTCAAAAAGAGCGTGGCAATGACGACTACCGCGATCCACAGGACGAATTTGGAAAGAATCAATGGATTGAGCGACGCCTGGTTGGGCATAGATACCTCCTGATTGAGTTCGATGCTTACATTTCGCTAGTCTGCCGCTTCTGCCATGTCGAGAGCACGCTCCCACAGCGAGAGCAACGTCTCTTGTTCCTGGTGAGTCAGACTGGAGAGCAATCGCCTGGCCTTGGCATATCGGAATGCCTGCACTCTCCGATGCAATGCTTCCCCTTGCGGGGTCAAGAACAGCCGAATAGAACGCTTGTCCTGCGGATTGGGCTGTCGTTCCACCAAGCGAGCCTCTTCCAACCTCCGCACCCCTACGCTGACGGTAGGAGAGGTCACTCCCAGGCCCCTGGCAATCTCCCGGACACCACATCCGGGCGACATAGCGACTCGATCCAACAGAATAAATTGCGACGGCGTGATCCCCATCTCTTCAAAAGGCGGGGGTCTCGTCCCCAGCATTTGCAGCCGATTCAGCAGATCCAGAAGCCGTTCTTCGGCCGACGGATCGTCAGACATAGTCCCCCTCCCATTGTGTTAGTTAGACAAACTAATTATGGCGCGGAAATGGAAAATTGTCAAGACGTTCACGAGCCAACACAAAAAATGTGATTCTGCCCCTTACCCATAGCCTGATGTATAATTTGGTTCTGCACGGATTCGAGTGGTAGGGACGAGCCTCCCGACAGACACTGTTCTTATGAAGGACCTGCGAAGAGCCTGAGAGCGAAAGGGAAGGAGGCCGTCACTTCCAAAGTGACGGCCTCCTTTGTGGTTGGGGTTCTATTTTCGGGGCAACGTGCACCGTACCGTTCCCGCGCCCTGCCGGGAACGACCTGCTCACAAGATGTGTACCAGGAATTGACGGGTACGCTCATGCTGGGGATTGGTGAACATCACTGACGGAGGAGCATCTTCTACGAAAACCCCTCCATCCATGAAGATGACCCGGTCGGCCACGTCGCGGGCAAAGTGCATCTCGTGCGTCACGGCGACCATCGTCATTCCCTCCCCGGCCAGTCGCTCCATCACCTCGACCACTTCACCGATCAGTTCGGGATCCAGTGCTGAGGTCGGTTCATCGAACAACATAATCTTCGGTTCCATCGCCAAACTACGGGCGATGGCGATCCGTTGTTGTTGTCCTCCAGAGAGCCGAATTGGGTACTCATCCCGCTTCTCCAATAACCCTACCCAGCGCAATAATTCCTCTGCTTTAGCAATGGCCCGCTCCCGCGACCATCTCTTGACAGTAATTGGCCCTTCGATGATGTTTTCCAAAGCGGTCATATGGGGGAATAGATTGAACGATTGAAAAACCATGCCGGTTTTCATCCGAATTTCGGTGATGAGACGGTCATGTTCACGTATTCGCTCGCCGGCTGGGATCTCCACACCGTCAATTTCCACCGTGCCCTCGTCGGGTTCTTCCAAAAAGTTCAGGCAACGCAGAAAAGTGCTTTTCCCGGCCCCTGAGCGCCCAATGATCACCACTACCTGGCCGAGTTCCACATCCAGGTCCACTCCCCGGATCACCTCCAACTTTTCTTTCCGTCGGATAGGATGGGGGAAATGCTTGTGTAGATTGCGTACACGGATAATCGGGGTCATTATCGTTTTCTCCCTTTCCCCAATCGCTCTTCGATTCGCGCCTGGAACATTTGCAATATGATGGTCATGATCCAGTAGAAAAGGGCCGCGACGGCCAACGTTTCCAGAGAGCGGAAGTACCGCCGGCCGA
This sequence comes from uncultured Anaerolineales bacterium, assembly GCA_964643875.1. Taxonomy (GTDB): domain Bacteria; phylum Chloroflexota; class Anaerolineae; order B4-G1; family B4-G1; genus CAZXVB01. The sequence continues at coordinate 8,267 of CAZXVB010000068.1, forward strand.
TCTTGGTGGCTCGCCAACTCAATTCCATCACGCCCATCAGGGAGACCAAGGAGGAGTCTTTGAGCATCGCGATGAAGTCGTTGCCGACCGGAGGGATGACGATCCGCAAGGCCTGTGGCAGGATGATGCGCCGCATACACTGGGCGGACGTCATGCCCAAGGACAGGGCCGCTTCTCGCTGACCAGAATGGATGGATTGAATGCCGGCCCGGAAAGTCTCGGTCATATAGGCGCCATAATTGACCGATAGTGCCAGTACGCCGGAGGGAATAGCCGGTAGGACGAATAGATCGGCCAGCCAGCCCGGTGCTCCCAGCGCTTCCAGGCTTTGCCCTACTTGTGGTAATCCCAGATAAATCAAGTATACCTGAACCAGTAATGGGGTTCCCCGAATGAAGGAAACGTAGAATGTCGAAATGCCATTGGCCAGTGGGTTGTTGGACAAGCGGGCCAGGGCGCCGATCAGTGCCAGGATCACAGCGAAGAAGATGGAAAGAGCAGAGACCAGCAGGGTGTATCCGATCCCCTCGAACAAGAAACTGGCCCAGTGGGCCATAAATGCCAGATCGAATTTCAACAACCAGAACATGAGGACCAAAACGATGAAGATGCCCACCCACACCAGCGCCAGTTTTATCATATACTCACGATTCATTACCAGTGCTCCCTCAGTGCGGTTTTCACGGCGATGCTCGTAAACGAGTTGTCGAGAATCGTGGAACGGGTGATGGGAATCATCGCGATCACCCGTTCCATTGGATTACCGATGGAATTCTCTCGCTGCGAAAACGACGATAACGACCACGCTACTCTTTGGTGCGGTCTTTGGTCAGGTCTTCACCGTAGAACTGAATCGAGAGACGAGTCAATGTGCCATCGGAGTGCATCTCGGCTATGATTTCGTTTAGACGAGTCAGCATTTTGTCACTGGGGCCACGCCCTTTGTCCAGCGCAAAACTGAGGGGTTCGTAGAAGGCCGGTTCTCCCAGCAGCTTCAATGGCTGGCCGGTGTTGATCGCCTCTTGCAATGTTGGGATGGCCGACATCACAGCATCCAGACGCACACCATCGCCCAACCCCAAGTCTTGAATGGCCTCGGCGTCAGTGCTGTATGGGCGCACCTCGCCGGCGTTCCAATTGCCATAAACGATCTCATAACCGGGAATCGCAATAGTCAGGTTCCGGTTCAGCCACCGCTCATAAGTGGTTTCTGTACCGACACCGATCGTGGCCCCGTCCAGGTCATCCACTTTCTGGAATGTGGTGTTGTCGACGTGGACGGCAAAACCGGCCGGTGTGTAGTAGTATGGATCGGTGAACCACAGGATTTCGCCACGCTCTTCGGTGGGGGTCATACTGCCGATGCTCAGGTCCCAACGAGCGTTCCAGTTTCCACCGGTGATGAGGTCCCAGTCAATAGCCATCAGTTCCAACTCGACCCCTAGCCGCCGGGCAACTTCTTTGGCCACCTCGACGTCAAACCCACTCCACTCGCCATTTTCGTCGAGGAAGCTTTGGGGGGCATAGTTGGCGTCGCTGGAGACCCGCAACACGCCCGCTTCCAATACCTGATCCAACAGGTCCTTAGGCCCTTCCTGCTTAGGCTGACATCCAACCCCCAGGGTCAACAAAGTTACAATGACAGCCATCAGGCTCAATAATTTTTGCGCTTTTGTCTCCATAGGTTTTTGTCTCCTCCTTGTTTAGATGAATACCATACATCCCAACATATGCTGTAGATCAAACGTGGTTATGAGCACGAATTTGGAGTGTTACTATCACCTCCTCTCCTGGGTCGATCTGTGAAGGGTTATGAAAGGTGGGGGTGGATTGTCTTGGCCGTGTGTCGTGTTATTCAACAATTTCCACAGCAGATTGTAGCATAGCTCCTACCCAAAGTCAATTTTCCTC